>NZ_JBLVOH010000241.1:0-3922 GCF_053543675.1 Microbacterium umsixpiens | reverse complement strand
GCCGGTCTCCGCGACCGGCCGCCACTCCAGCGCTGACACCGTGGCGTGGGGGAGTTCGATGACTGTGCGGTGCGCGTCCATGTCGTCCTCTCGTTGTGACCAGAATAGCTGATCTGGTCACAACGAAGACGCGCGGGCTAGGCCGACTTCTCGGCGGACGCGGCCTCCTGCGCGGCGCGCAGTTCCGCGGTGGCGACCTTAACGTCGACCTCGGCGCGCTGCAGGCGTCGTTGGACGAAGGTCGTCGCTGCGAAGCGGGCGTGCACGCGATCGGACTTCTCCTCTTCGGCCGTCACGATGTACGCGCACGCGAACAGCATCACCTGCGCCGAGAAGTTCAACCAGATCAGCAGCGCGAGCAGCGAGGCGAAGGAGGCGAGAAGCGGGTTGCTCGTCGCGCCTCCCACGAACAGTCCAGACAGCTCCTGCAGGACCAGCAGTCCCACGGCGCCGAGCAGCGCTCCCGACCAGAGAGACCGCTTCGACGGTCGCACCCCGGAGAGGAGGAGGAACACGCCGATGATGATCGCCGTGTCGAGAGCGAACACGACGACGAGGGAGAGCAGGCGCACGGTCCAGGCCACCACCGGCGCATCCGCGGGTAGCCCGAGGAAGTCAGCGATCCACGACACACCCAGCTGTCCGACGAAGGTGACGGCGGCAGAGACGATGAACGCCAGGCCGATGCCGATGGCCAGTGCGAGGTTGCGGAGGATCACCCAGATCCAGAGGATGTCGTCCTGCAGCGTGCCCGCGAGAACCCGCACGGCCGTGCGGAGCGAGCCGATGGCACCGAGTGCCGCGCCGACGAGAGCGATGAGCGAGATGATCCCGGCGAGCGACAGGGACGCGGGAGCCTGGAGGTCCTTCGTCTTGATCACACCGTCCTCGCCGATGAGCCCGGGCACGGCCGACTGCACGGCGTCGATGATCGCCTGCCATGCCACCGGGTTCCCGGCGAGCCACAGAGCCGCGATCGAGAAGCCCAGAAGCACCCCCGCGAACACGCTGAACAGCGCGCGATAGGTGACGCTGTCGGCGAGCATCGGTCCCCGGCGCTCGGTGTACAACAGCGCCGCGCGTACCGGCCGGCGCGCGAGAGCCCACGCGATGACCGGTCCGGTGATGCGGGGGATCAGCCCCGGACGCGCGGAGGAGTCTTTCGTCGTTTCAGTGTTCGCCACGCCCCCACCCTAGGAGGCGGAGACGGGCTGTTGCAGGGGCTTGACGCGGCGCGTCACCATGACCAGGGAGACGCGGCCGGTGCCCTAGAATCGGGTCAACCTCGATGTGTGCGACCCCGCCCGAGATACTTCCCACGATTGGTGATCAGTGCTTCTCCCTGCCGATTCGCTCGCTCCGGAATGGCTCGCCGTGCCCGATGACGCCAATGACCTCGCCGACGGCGTCTGGCCGGCATCCGCGGTGCGTGATGCCGACGGCGTGCTCGACATCGCCGGCGTCAGCGCCACCACCCTCGCCCGCACCTACGGCACGCCGCTGCAGGTGCTCGACGAAGACGAGGTGCGCGGGCGCGCACGGCGGTTCCGACTCGCATTCGATCGCGCCGCCGCCGCCAACTCCACCACCGCGCAGGTGTACTACGCGGGCAAGGCGTTCCTGTGCACGACGATCGCACGCTGGATGGTCGACGAGGGGCTGCGCGTCGACGTCTGCACGGGGGGAGAGCTGGCCGTCGCCCTCGCCGCCGGCGTCGCGCCGGCTTCGCTCGGTTTCCACGGCAACAACAAGTCGGTCGCCGAGCTCGAGCGTGCCGTCGAGGGCGGCGTCGGGACGATCATCGTCGACAGCGCCATCGAGATCGAACGGCTCGCAGCGATCACGGCGCGCACCGGTGCGACCCAGCGCGTGTTGGTCCGCGTGATCAGCGGCGTGCACGCCGAGACCCACGACTTCCTCGCTACGGCCCACGAGGACCAGAAGTTCGGTTTCCCGCTCCCGGAGGCAGAGAAGGCGGTCGCGCGCATCCGCGAGATCCCCGGTCTGGTGTTCGCCGGGCTGCACTGTCACATCGGTTCGCAGATCTTCGGCGTCGCCGGCTTCCGCGAGTCCGCGTCCCGCGTGCTCGACCTGCACGCCACTCTGCTCGAAGGCGGTCCGGTCCCGCAGCTCAACCTCGGCGGCGGCTTCGGCATCGCCTACACGCGCGTCGACGACCCGACCCCGATCGAGGAACTCGCCGATGCGATCGTCGCCTCGGTCGCGGAGGGGTGCGCCGCACGCGGCATCCCCGTTCCCGCCCTGTCGTTCGAGCCCGGCCGTGCCATCGTCGGCACCGCGGGCGTCACCCTCTACGAGGTCGGCACCACCAAGGACGTGACCGTGGCGACGGGCGCCGTGCGCCGGTACGTGAGCGTCGACGGCGGCATGAGCGACAACGCGCGTCCTGCGCTGTACGGCGCCCAGTACTCGGCGCGCCTCGCTTCGCGCGCGGGGTCCGGTGAGCCTCGCCTCAGTCGGGTCGTCGGCAAGCACTGCGAATCCGGCGACATCGTGGTCGACCACGAGTACCTGCCAGACGATCTGGTGCCGGGGGATCTGCTCGCCGTGCCGGCCACCGGCGCATACTGCGTCCCGTTGGCGAGCAACTACAACCACGTACCGCGTCCGCCGGTGATCGCCGTGCGCGACGGACACTCGACGGTCATCGTCCGCGGCGAGACCGTCGACGACGTGCTGGCCCGCGACGCGGGCATCGACGGGGCGAAAGCCCCCGAGGGAGACCAATGACCCACCTCCGAAGGAGCAACCATGACTGAATACCGACGACTTCGTGTGGCACTGCTGGGTGCCGGAGCGGTCGGCTCGCAGGTCGCGGCGCTCCTGCTGCGCCACGGTGACGAGCTGGCCGACCGTGCCGGTGCGGAACTGGAGCTCGCCGGCATCGCCGTGCGCGACGTGGACGCTCCGCGTGACGTCGACCTGCCCAAGGAGCTCTTCACCACCGACGCCGAGTCGCTGATCCTGGGCGCCGACATCGTGATCGAGCTGATCGGCGGCATCGAGCCGGCGCGCACCAGCATCCTGCAGGCGATCGGCTCCGGCGCCGACGTCGTCACGGCCAACAAGGCCCTGCTCGCCACGCACGGCCCCGAGCTGTTCGAGGCCGCCGACCGTGTGGGCGCGTCCGTCTACTACGAGGCCGCAGCCGCCGGAGCGATCCCGATCATCCGCCCGCTGCGCGACTCGCTCGCCGGTGACCGGGTGGTGCGCATCATGGGCATCGTGAACGGCACCACGAACTACATCCTGGACCGGATGGACTCCGAGGGTGCCGACTTCGCCGACGTGCTCGCCGACGCCCAGCGCCTGGGCTACGCCGAGGCCGACCCGACCGCTGATGTCGAGGGCTACGACGCTGCGCAGAAGGCCGCCATCCTCGCGAGCCTCGCGTTCCACACCGCCGTGCCGCTCGAGGCCGTCTACCGTGAGGGCATCACCTCGATCACGCCGTCCATGATCGAGGAGGCCCGCGCGGCGGGCTTCGTCATCAAGCTGCTCGCGGTGTGCGAGCGCATCGAGGCCAACGGCGCCGAGTCGATCTCGGTGCGCGTCTACCCGGCGCTCGTGCCGAACTCGCACCCCCTCGCATCCGTGCACGGCGCCAACAACGCCGTCTTCGTCGAGGCCGAGGCCGCCGGCTCACTGATGTTCTACGGCGCAGGAGCGGGTGGCGTCCAGACGGCCTCCGCCGTGCTGGGTGACGTCGTCTCCGCCGCCCGCCGTCACATCGCCGGCGGCGTCGGGGTCGGCGAGTCGACCAGGGCCAACCTTCCGGTCGTCCCGATCGGACACGTGACCACCCGTTACCAGATCACCCTCGAGGTCGCGGATGCGCCGGGCGTGCTCGCCACGGTCGCCGGAATCCTCAGCGACGGTGGAGTCTCGGTCGCGGCGGTCG
>NZ_JBLVOH010000240.1:9034-16290 GCF_053543675.1 Microbacterium umsixpiens | reverse complement strand
GGAGGCGCGCTCCCAGATCCACATCGCCCGGTCCTGGTCGTAGATCACGGGGGTCTCGGCGGTGGCTCCGCCGAGCGCGACGTAGGTGGTCGGCGCGTCAGTCGTGTGCCCCGACACGTCGGTCGCGCGGGCCTCGATGCTCGCGAACTCGGAACCTGCGACGGGGAAGGATGCCGCGTACTCGCATCCGCCCTGCGCCGTGGCAGCCTGCCAGGCACCGCCGTTCACCCGCACCTCGACGGCGGACAGCGCGCGGTCGGATGCCACGTCGACGACCACGTCGAGCGAGGAGCCGGCATACGCGCCCTCGGTCGGCGAGACCACCGTGACGACCGGGCGGGATGCGGCCGGGTTGTCGACCTCGACGGCGAGGAACTCCGACCAGGTCGTGTAGAGGGTGGTGAGGTCACGGGCGCGCACCGCGAGGTCGAGTCGCCCGTCGCGGTCGGCGATGTCGAGGTCGATGGTCCACGTGCCGGCCGTGCCGGTGACCGGGATCGGGATCACCTCCTGCGCCCCCACGACGAGCACGAGCTCGGAGGTGTTCGCGAACGTCCCCTCCACCGTGAGCGTCGATCCGCTGACGGTGCCGCCGTCGACGGGCGAGGTGATCGCGAGCTCGGTCGTGACGGTCTCCGCAGAGGCGGCGCCGCCGGTGGCGACCACCCCTCCGGCGAGAAGGCTCGCGGCGACCAGCGCCGACAGCCAGCGTGTGCGTCTCATCGGTGTCTCCTTCCGCTCCGCCGGGCGCGGAGTCGTCGTGACTGCCACCGTGTCGCGCGGGCATCCGACGGTCAACGAAAGCTCCGAGAAAGGGAATGACTGGAGGAAGGAATCGGGGCTGCGCCGGCGTCGGCCTTGCGCTTCGCTCGGCCGATCGCACGTGCGTCGGCCCTTTCGCGCGGATGCGGCCGAGGGACGCGCGATCCCCCGCAGCACCCGCTGCCCGAGCCCGACACCTTGCCGAAGCGGGCCCGAATGAATACGGTTGCACTGCAGAGACTCACGGGCATCCACGGGCCGAGGAGGGCGACATGGGAGCTTTCCCGAACACGCAGCCGCTGTTCGTGAGCCTGGCGCAACAACTCCGCGACCGCATCGCCGCCGGCGAGTGGTCCCAGGGCGAGCGGCTGCCACCGGAAGCGACTCTGGCCGCGACGCACGCGGTCGGCATCAACACCGTGCGGCGGGCGGTGGGGATGCTCGTCGACGACGGAGTGGTGGTCCGCCGCCAGGGCTCCGGCACGTACGTGTCGGCGCGCGGGGCCGGGAAGAGTCCCGTGATCGGCGTGATCGTCCCTTCGCACAGCTACTACTTCCCCACCGTCGTGGAGGGGATCACGGAAGTGGCCCGGGCCGCGGGCGTCACCCTGCGCATCGTGTCGAGTGAGTACGACGACGCCCTCGAGATCCGTCGGATCCGGGAGCTCCTCGCCGCCGGATGCTCCGGACTCCTGATCACGCCCACCCTGCACCTGGCCGACCCCACGGCGCGCCTCGAGCTGCTGCGCGCCCTGCCGATCCCGGTGGTACTCATGGAGCGGATGCCGACGGACTCACCGCCGGATGACGGGCTCTCGGCGGTGTGCACCGATGTCGTCGCGGGCGGGTACGCGGCCGTGCGGCACCTGGCACGGCAGGGCCGTCGACGTATCGGATTCCTCGGACGCCGCGCCACCGCGACGGCCGACGCCGCGCTGCGCGGCTACCGTCGCGCGATCGACGGCCTCACCCTCGTCGATCTCCCCGACGCGGTGGTGCGTCGGGACTCGTGGGACGAGGCGGCACTCGCCGACTACGCGCACCGAGCGCGCTCGGCGGGACTCGACGGCGTCGTCTGCCTCGGCGACCGCGAGGCGACAGCACTCCTGCCGCACCTGAGAAGGGCGGGACTCTCCCTTCCCGATGACCTCGCGCTCGTCGCCTTCGATGATGAGGAGGCGGCGGATGCCCCGCTCCCCCTCACCGCCGTGTCACCGCCGAAGCGCGAGATCGGACGCCTCGCGGCGAGCACGCTGCTGCGGATGCTGGGGCGCGGTGGCGACCGAACCCCGGTGCGGATGCTGCTGCAGCCGGTCGTGCGGGAGCGGGCGTCGAGCGCGAAGCGTCTGCTGAGGGCGAGGGCGAGTTAACGAAAGAAAGTGGAGTACGGCCCGAAGGCGGTTCTCCACTTTTAGTCTTTCGGCGCTGAACGCCTGTCTGTAGTTTACGACATCATCGGAGCATGAGCAACGCCGCACCGGCCCCGGGCACAAGCACAGTTCCGGCCCTGGAAGCTTTCGGTTCGTCGCCGTATGCGGATCTGGTCGGCGCCCGCCTCCTCGACTTCTTCCAGGCGACCTCACCATGGCAGCGGCGCTTGTGGGATGTGGGGACCTGCCTCGTCCTCGACGAAGTGATCGAAGCTGCGGAATGGCGCAGTCGAAAAGTGCTCAGCGACGGTGCGGTGATCTGGCTCGCGAAAGACGCCGAGCGCATTGCCGGCCGCGATCCCGCCCTTGGGGAAGCCGCGCTCCGTAGGCACCTGACGGAGACTCTTCGCAGTTCCCTCCAAGATGGCACCCGTCATGTCCGCAGACTCCGGGAGCTTTCGGAGATGGCGACCACCGGGTACCTCGATCGCTGGCTGGCACTGCTCCGAAGCGGCAAGCGACCATCGGTCGAGCGATTCGCTCGCGCCGTCGGCGCACACCTTCTGGACTTGGGATACAGCCTCCCCTTCCTCCGGAGATGGGCGCAGCAGCACATCCGAGACCGGTCGACGCTCGATGAGCTTCTCGTCTCGGCGGCGAACCTGGCCACCAAGCCCGAGGAGGACTACAGCGTCATCGTCCCGTTCCACTCCGTTCCCCGGGCGAAGACACCCCTGACGAGCCGGGAACCGACCTGGCGTTCTGCCGCCCTCATACGGCAATGGCTCGTGAACAACGGCAGCAGCCCTTCCGGAGTCCGCCAGGTCGGCGGTTTCGAGTATCGAGTCCGGGCCCGCGATCCTCTTGCCGCCGCGTTGCTCGCGACCGAACGCATCGACCGTCTGACCTCGCGTGCGACACTTGCGCGCGGCCGCGGAGAAACCCCCGAGCCACATGGTTCGATCTGGGTGTCGGGATCGAGCCGCCCGTTCAAGCTCGAACGGACGAGTCGTGGAGCATTCGTCCTTTCGCTCGTCGCCGAATCGCGGCTCTACGACGTCGACGACCGAACGGACCTCGATGACGCCCTTGAGCTGGCATCTGTCCTCAATCTCGGTTCTCCGGGTCCTGCCATCGCGTCCGGCTGGGCGGCAGTCGAGGCACTCCTCGTGTCCCCGCAGGACCCGGAGGACTCCAAAATCGGACGCGGCGCCGTGGCCGCCGATCGGTTGGCGTCGCTCGTCGCATGCTCCTGGCCTCGCGCCGATCTCACCGCGCTGTCGTACCAGCACTCACCTGCCGCACCCGACACCGTCAGCACTCGACTGGCTGCAGCGTCATCCAACCAAGAACGAAGCTCGATCATCGTCGCGGCCCTGACCAGGGGTCAGTCCCTCTCTCTTCGATCCGCCTCAGATCGCGCCGCGGAGTCTCGAATGATTCGCCTGATGGTGGCCAAGCGGCACACGCTGCACGATGTGGAGGCGCATGTGCGAAGCGCGATGCGACGGCTCTACCGCCAACGAAACATCGTGATGCACGGCGGCTCGACGGACACGCTCGCCCGCGATGCAACGCTTCGAACCTGCGCTCCACTTGTCGGTGCCGGCCTCGATCGGATCACGCACGCGCGCATTGCCCGCTCGGAGAGTGCGCTCCAGCTTGCCGAGCGCGCCCAACTGAGCCTCACCCTGGTCGGCACACCGGGAGGACCTGAAGTCGACAATCTTCTCGAGTAGATGCCTCTGAGGCCTGAAATCTGCAACCGCTTGCATGATGGTCTTCCGCATCATAGGTTGAGATCAGGCCCGCCCCAGGGTTCGACGATCGACCCGAGGATTCCCGTGCCCCACAGCCCGCGCCGCACCCTACCGCGCGCCCCCGTGCGCATCGTGCACCTCGGACTCGGTGCCTTCCACCGTGCACACCAGGCCTGGTACACCGCCCACGCCGATGCCGATCACGAGTGGGGCATCGCCGCGTTCACGGGTCGCGCGCCCGATGCCGCCGAGACGCTCACACGACAGGATGACGTGTACACCCTCCTCACGCGCGGCGCGGAGGGCGACCATCTCGAGACCATCGAGAGCATCGTGGCCGCGCACGACGGCGGCGACACCGACGCGCTGCGCGACTACCTCACCCGCCCCGAAGTCACGGTCGTCACGCTCACGGTGACCGAGAAGGGCTACCGACGCGGATCGGACGGCCGCCTCGACGTCGCCGACCCCGACATCACCGCCGACATCTGTGCGCTGGGCGAAGCCTTCGCCGATCGGGAGAACCCGCCGGACACCATCGCGAACGGCGTCCTGCGCACGATGCCCGCCCGCCTGCTCTGGGCGCTCGACGCTCGACGCCACGCCCTGCCCGACGGCACGATCACGCTGATCCCGTGTGACAACCTCGATGACAACGGCTCCGTGCTCCGGGCCGTGCTCGGCGACCTCGCCGCGCTCACCCCCCCTCCCCTCGGTGGCTGGATCGACGCGCACGTCGACGTGGTCAGCACCTCCGTCGACCGCATCACCCCGCGCACCACGACAGACGACATCGACGCCGTCGCCGCGCGCGAGGGCATCCGCGACGAGGCCCTGGTCGTGACCGAGCCCTTCCACAGCTGGATCCTGAGCGGACGCATCCGCGCCGACCGTCCGCGCTGGGAAGATGCCGGCGCCTCGTTCGTGTCCGACATCGAACCGTTCGAGCAGCGCAAACTGTGGATGCTCAACGGCGCGCACTCCCTCCTCGCCTCCGACGGCATCCTGCGCGGACACGAGACCGTCGCCGAGGCCATCGCCGACCCGGAATGTGCAGTTCTCGTGCGCGACCTGTGGGATCTCGCCCAGCGGCACCTCGACGCCTCCGCGGACAGAACCGGCGTCGACCTCGACCTTCCCGCCTACCGGGCGGCGCTTCTCGAGCGATTCGCGAACCCCGCGATCGTGCACCGGCTGCGGCAGATCGCCGCGGACGGCAGTCTCAAGCTGCGTGCCCGCATCGTCGAGCCGGTGCGCCGCGCCCGCGCCGAGGGCGAGACAGGCGCGGCCGGCATCGCGGCGATCGCCGCCTGGGCCCGGTTCGTCATCGCCGAGGTTCAGTCAGGACGGCCGCTCGACGACGTCGCCGCGGAGGAGCTGGCCGCACGAGCATCCGCCGTCGATCCGCATCGCGCTCTGCTCGACCTGCTCGCACCCGATCTCGCCGCGGACCCCGCCGTGCTCGGGGTGCTCACCGACCACGCTCGCTGATCCACCCCCGCTGGCCCCCACGCGCGCGAAGAGCGCCGATCCCGAAGGACCGGCGCTCTTCAGCGTCTGCGGCGTCAGCCCTTGACGGCACCGGCCATCATGCCCGCGCCCAGGCGACCCTGGACGAAGAGGAACAGGATGACCACGGGCACCGAGATCAGCGTGGCGCCCGCCATGATGCCGGCCCAGTCGGTGGCCGACAGCTCGCTGCTGAACGTCTGCAGCCACAGCGGCAGGGTGGCGTTGCCCGGCTTCGTCATCACGACGAGGGCCAGGGTGTATTCGTTCCACGCCTGCAGGAACGCGAAGACGGATGCCGTGACGATGCCCGGTCCGAGCAGCGGCAGCGTGACCCGCATGAACGCCCCGAACCGGCTGCAGCCGTCGACCATCGCCGCCTCTTCGAGCTCGGCCGGGATGCCGTGGATGAACCCGCGCAGCAGCCACACCGTGAACGGGACGACCGTGCCGATGTAGAGCAGCGACAGGCCGCCGACCGTGTTGAGCAGGTGCCAACCGTCGAGCATGCGGAACTGCGAGATGAACAGCGCCTCGGTCGGGATCATCTGCACGATGAGCACGAGCAGGATGATGAGGCCGCCGCCCTTGAAGCGGAAACGGCTCACCGCGATGGCCGCGAAGAACCCGAACAGCACGGCGACCACGACCACGATGGCCGTCACGCCGGCACTCATGCCGAGCGCCGACCAGAAACCGCCGTCGGCGAGGATGCTCCCGAAGCTGTCGAAGCTCAGCGGGAACGGGAAGAACCGCGGCGTGCGCGAGAACAGCTCTTCGTTCTCGGAGAGCGCAGTGTTCACCATCCAGTAGATCGGGAAGACGAGCAGCAGCGCGGCGGCCACCGCGACGCCGTTCCAGGTGCGCCGGCGGGCGTCGTTGCGATTGCCGATGGTCCGGCGCGAGCGCGGCGGCACGACGGCGGCGATGTCGGTGGTCCTGGTCATGGTCGGGGCACTCATTCCGAGACCTCCTTCTGCTGGGCGAACATCTTCGCGATGTACTTCCAGGTGAGCAGCAGCGTGAGGATGAGCACGATCGTCGCGAGAGCCGACGCGTCGCCGTACTCGCCCTGGCCGATGCCGATCCGGTAGATGTAGGTGCCGAGGAGGTTGGTCTCCTCGATCGAGACGCCCGCCTGCTGCAGCACGTAGATCTGCGTGAACACGCGCAAGTCCCACACGATCTGCAGGAGTCCGACGATCATGACCGCCGGGGTGATGAGCGGCATCGTGACGTGCCGGAAGCGCGTCCAGGGTCCCGCGCCATCGAGCTCCGCCGCCTCGAGCACCTCGGTGGGCACCTGGGTGAGGGCGGAGTAGATCATGAACACGATCAGGGGCAGGCTGCCCCAGATCACGGTGATCGCGGCGATCGTGAACACGCCCATCGGGGTCGAGGTCCACGGGAAGCCGGCCATGTCGGGGAAGCCGATGCGCGCGAGGATCCAGTTCACCAGGCCGTAGCGGGCGTCGAACAGCCACTGCCAGATGACCATGGTCACCAGCGCCGGCGTCGCCCACACGAGCAGCAGTGTCACCTGCAGGGCGATGCGCGCCCAGCTGCTCACCTTCGTCAGCAGCAGCGCGATCAGCATGCCGATCACCATCGACAGCGACGCGCACACGGCGCAGAAGAGCACGGAGCGGAAGAACACGACCCACATGTTGGGGTCGGTCAGGATCCTGCCGTAGTTCGCCAGGCCCACCCATTCGGGCTCCTGGCCGAACTGCTGCGCCAGCCCGAACTTCTGCAGCGACATCACGAACTGCTGCAGCAGCGGCCAGCCGAGGGCGATCAGCACCGCCGCGAGGAGCGGCGCGATCAGGAGATACGGGAGCAGCGCTCCCCCCGC
>NZ_JBLVOH010000240.1:7973-9014 GCF_053543675.1 Microbacterium umsixpiens | reverse complement strand
GGGGGGGGCGCGGGCTGCTGCGGGGACGCCTCGGGGGCGACCTCGACATCGATCACGGGAGTGGTCATCATCAGTCGCCGTTGAGGGTCGCTTCGATCTTCGCGCCGATGCGCGTGACCACCTCGTCGATGTCCTCACCCTTGGCGATCGCCGAGTACAGGTCGACCGGGATGTTGTTGCCCTCCACGATCGCCCAGTTCGGCGCCGCCGGGGTGAGGGCGCTCGTCTCGGCGATCTGCTGCTGCAGCTCGGCGTCGACGATGCCGTCGGGGATGGCCGACGCGAAGGTGGTGTTGCCGGGGACCCAGCCGGAATCCTCGGCGAGCTGGGTCATGAAGTCCTCGCTGAGGATCAGCTTCATGGCCTTCTTCGCGAGCTCCTGCTGCGACGACTTCGCGGCGATGCCGACGTTGGATCCTCCGAGGAACTGGTGGCTCTCGCCGCCGGCCTCGACCGGGGGAAGCGCCATCACACCGGTGACGTCGGCGAGCTCGGGAGAGATGCTGTCCTGCGCGAACACGCGGTAGGAGAACATCGCGACCTCGCCGTTGTTGTACGGAACCCACGGGTTGCCCGCGGTCTCCTTCGCGTCGAGCGCGCCGAGGGCCGAGCCCTGCCAGATGGTCTGCATCTGCTCGAGAGCGGCCTTGGCCTCGGGGGTGTCGAGTCCGCTGACCCAGGCGCCGTCCTTCTCCTCGGCGTAGTTCGCGCCGTGGGAGAACAGCCAGCCCTCGAGCCCGTGCACGTCGACGACGGGGAAGTAGATGCCCTTGAAGCCCTCGACGCCGTCGGGGTTCGCCTGCTGCACCGTGGCGGCTGCGGCGACCAGGTCGTCGAGCGTCTCGGGGGCGGCGATGCCCGCCTTCTCGAGCAGATCGGTGCGGTAGAAGACGACGCTGGTGCCCGCGTAGAGCGGGTAGGCATAGGTCTTGCCGTCGAGGGTCGCCTGATCGACGAAGCTGGGGATCAGGTCGTCGCCGTCGACCTCGTCGTACAGGTCGGAGATGTCGGCGAGCGCCCCGACGTTCGCGAACGTCGCGG
>NZ_JBLVOH010000240.1:0-7886 GCF_053543675.1 Microbacterium umsixpiens | reverse complement strand
GGGTCTTGGTGTTGCCGATCTCGACGATGTCGGGGGTCTCGGACTCGCTCGCGAGCGAGGTCTGGAGCCGGGAGACGATGTCATCCCAGGGCTGCATCTCCACCGTCAGCGTGGAGCCGGGGTTCTGGGCGGCGAACTCTTCTTCGAGCCACGCGACCGCATCCTCGGACACGGAGTCCTGCATGAGCCACACGCGGAGGTCTCCGCTGTCGGCGTCGCCTCCGTCGTTCCCGGTGCCTGAGCTGCAGCCGGTGACGGCCAGCACCGCGGCCAGTGAAGCGGCCGCCGCGATCAAGGTGCGTCTTGCCATTCTCGTTCCTCCATGGTCTTCCTCGACGGGCCCGAAAGGCGCCCGATGAACGGGTGGTTCAACCGTTTCTCACGCTAACGTGCAAACGGTTGCATTACAATAGCTTCTTCGTTGAAGAGGGTGTAACGGTTGTGTTTCTGTTTGATTACCAGGGATAAGTCAGTGGTTGCGGGGAGCGCGGCGCAGCGGCCACGACCTTCGGGGGCGTGATCACTGCACCGCGTTGCACAGCCTCAGACGGCGATGGCCGCCGTGGCGCGTGCGACGGTCTCCAGCACCGCGATCGGGGCGAGCAGCTGCGCCGTGGGGATCGGGGCTGCCCCCGTCGCGAGCATGCCGGCGAACGCGTCCACGCCGGGCTGCACGTAGTCGGCGCCGAGCACGATGTCGCGACTGATGACCCCGTGGCCGCCGACAGCCGTCGCGCGGAACGGCACCTGGCCGTCGCCGTCGGGGCGGATGAACTCGAGCGTGACGAGCACGCCGCCGACCCGGTAGCGGGCGACGACCCCTCCCGGCAGGCGCTGCACGTCGATGTCCTCGGGCTGCCCCGGCACGAGACGCTGCGCCACGTCGGCGATGTGGATGCCGTAGAAGAAGATGCCGCTGTACGGACTGGCCGCATCCGCGGGTCCGGTCACGGTGACCGCCTGCAGCTCGCCGATCGATCCGAGGCCCTCGGCGATCGCGTCGGTGTCGGCCACCCAGCGCAGCGCCGACGACGAGGTGAGCACCGTGCCGCCACGCTCGGCCGCCGCGACGATCTCGTGCGCATCTGCGACGCTCGCCGCCAGCGGCTTGTCGACCCAGACCGGCGTTCCCGCCTCGAGGAACGGCACGGCGTGCGCCCGGTGCAGCGCCCCGTCGCGCGAGGTCACGATGAGCGCGTCGATGCTGCCGAGCAGGTCGCCCGACTCCGCGACGATCTGCTCGATGCCGCCGAGTTCCGCGAGCTCGCGCGTGCGGTCGTCCTCGCCCGCGACGAGCGCCACCACACGCACCGGCACGTCATCCGGCCGCTCGACGTTGAGGTAGCGGATGATCTCCTCGGCGTGGCTGTTCTCGATGCCGACGATCGCGACGTTCTTCGTTTCCATGTCTCTCATCCTCTTTCACTCGTGCAGGTCGACGGGACGACCGGTGCGGGCCGACTCGTACACGGCGAGCACCACCTGCAGCGCCCGGCGGCCGTCGTCGGTGGTGATGGCGGGGCGACCGCCGCTGCGGATCGCGCGCACGACGTCGAGGTACTGCCGGCGATGCGCCATGTCGACGTCGCTCCATCCCTCGGGCACGTCGTGCTCGACGAGCGAGTCGGCGTCGGGCTGCGGGGCGGAGGCCGAGGCGAAGAAGGCGAGCCCGTCGTTCTCCATCACCGCGGTGCCCTGCGAGCCGTGCACGGCGAGGCGCACCGGAAGCCCCGGGTACGCCGCGGTGCTGGCGAGCAGCAGCCCGATGGCGCCGCTCTCGAACTCGATCGTGGCGCCCGCGACATCCTCCACCTCGATGCCCTCGTGCGCGAGACGGCCGGTCTTCGCGCTCACCGACACCGGGGTGCCGAGCATCCACAGCAGCAGGTCCAGCGCGTGGATCCCCTGGTTCATGAGTGCACCGCCGCCGTCGATGGCCGCGGTGCCGCGCCAGTCTCCGGACTCGTAGTACTCCTGCGGGCGGAAGAACGCCGACTCCACGACACCCGATGTCACGCGTCCGAGCGCGCCCTCGTCGATGGAGCGGCGGATGAAGGAGGCCACCGGCTGGAAGCGGCGCTGACTGATGACCGAGACCGTGCGTCCGGAGGCGCCTTCGGCGGCCCGCACCCGATCGGCGGATTCGAGCGTGACGTCGATCGGCTTCTCGACGATCACGTCCACCCCCGCGTCGAGGGCGGCGACCACCGCATCGGCGTGGAAGGCGCTGGGCAGGCAGATCGCGGCGAGGTCGACACTCTCGGCGCGATAGGCCTCGGCGGCCGCCGCGTGGAACGGCACGCCGTACTGCTCGGCGAGCGCACGCCCGCGCGCCTCGTCGACGTCGACGATCGCGGCGAGCACGCCGGCGTCGCCGAGAGCCGCGACGAGACGGGCGTGGACGGCACCGATCACCCCGGCGCCGACGATCGCGATGCGCAGCGGTTCGGTCATGATGTCTCCTGTCGTGGGGGTGGATGCCAGAGGTGTCGGCGCAGTCGGCGGGGCTCGGTCAGCGAGTCTCAGTCGGCCGGGCGCGACCAGGCCAGCGCGGTGCCGCCCTGGTCGGCGGATGCCTGGGCGAGGAGGGCGAGTCGGGTCGCGGCGAGCGAATCCCGCGTTCCGACCTCGGGGGTGCGCCCGTCGGCGAAGGCGTCGAGCGCCTCTTCGGCCGGACGTCGTCCCGACGGCAGATCGAGCGCGCGGGTCGGCTGATCGTCGGTGGTGACCTCGACCCGGCCGCGGGCCCAGAAGATCTCCGCGGTCCCGCGGGTGCCGACCAGGCGCAGCCGGTAGTCGCCGTGCACGTCGGAGGCCTGCGGCGTGAGCCAGCTCACCTCGGCGGAGACGACGGTGTTCGGCGTCGTGAAGGTGGCCGAGCCGTACCGCGCGAATCCCTCGGTCCCGGCGAGCGGTGCCGACACGGCTCCCCGGATCACGCCCTCATCGGCCGGCGCGAACAGGAGCGCGGCGTCGAGGTCATGCACCGACAGGTCGGTCAGGATGCCGCCGTACTGCGCCGGGTCGAAGAACCAGTCCGGCCGCTGGGCGCGGTTGAGCTTGTGCGGGCCCGAGGAGGTGACACCGACGATGTCGCCCAGCTCTCCGGCGTGCACCACATCGAGTGCGGCGAGCGTCTCGGGGTAACCGCGCTTCTCGAGCAGCAGGTTCACGGTGCGGTCGACCTCGGAGGCCACGGCCTCGATCTCGTCGAGCTCGGCGAGCGAGGTGCACAGCGGCTTGTCGGCCAGCACATGGGCACCGGCACGGAGCGCGGCGACGGCATCGGCGCCACGCGCCCCGTAGACACCGGCGATCACGGCGACGTCGACGCCCTCGGCGAGCAGATCCTCGGCGCGGTCGAAGGCGGGAACTCCGAAGCGGGCGGCGTGGTGCTCTGCGACAGCAGGGTCGGAGTCCTGCACACCGACGAGCTCGAACGCGGCGCGGTCGGCGCGGGTCAGCTCGTCGAGCACGTAGTCCACGTGCGGATGGGCGGCACCGATGATCGCGATCCGAGGCATGGGCGACAGTAAATCATGCGACCGGTTGCATGGTCAACCGCCGATCGTGTGCGCCGCCTCCGTGGTGGCCCGGACGACGAGGTGCGTCGCGATCGTCACGCGGGCGTCCGAACGCTCCCCGCTGGCGAGCACGCCGAGCAGCAGCTCGGCCGCCGCATCGCCCGCCGCCGCGGACGCCGCCGAGATCGTGGTGAGCGCCGGGTGCGTGCCGGAGGCGAGGGTGTCGTCGCATCCGATCACGCTGATGTCGCGGGGAACGTCGATGCCGCGCAGCGCGAGCCCCGCCATCACGCCCTGGGCGACCACGTCGTCGAAGGCGATCACAGCGGTCGCCTCGGAGGCGAGGATGCCGCCGACCGCGTCGCGTCCGCCGGCCGAGCTCGGGCGCCCCAACTCCTGCACGATGACCTCGAGCCCCGCGCGCTCGGCGGCCCGGGCGAGGGCGGCCCGGCGCTGCTGGTCCGACCACGACTCGCGCGGCCCCGACAGGTAGACCACGCGGGTGTGGCCCAGGCGGTGGAGGTGCGCGACAGCCTCGTCGAGCCCTCCGCTCGGATCGATCAGCACCCGCGCCAGACCCTCGATGTCGCGGTTCACGAGCACCACGGGGCGCGACGCGTCGAGCTCGCGGATGCGGTCCTCGTCGAGGCGCGGGGAGGCCAGGACGAAGCCCTCGACCTGGGCGCTGAGGCGCGAGGTGAGGTTGGCCTCGCGGTCGGCGATCTCGTCGGAGTCGCCGAGGAACACCGCGTAGCCGGCGGCGTCGGCCAGCGTCTGCACGCGCCGCACGAGCGGCGGGAAGAACGGGTTGGCGATGTCGGGGACGACCACGGCGACGTTGCCGAACCGACCGGTGGAGAGAGCGCGCGCGGCGTGGTTCATGACGTAGCCGAGCTCGTCGGCCGCCGCCTTGACGCGTCGCACCGTCTCGGGGTTCAGCAGCTCGGGGCGGCTGAACGCACGGGAAACCGTCGACCGCGAGACGCCGGCCACGCGGGCGATGTCGCCGATCGTCACCGACGTCGATGCCGTCTTCCTGTTGCCTGTCACGTCACACACACTAAGCCCGTGCACCGTGGCTGCGCGCGTGCGAACCCTCGGGAATCTCCTCCCGGGGGCGGCGAGAACGCGGAACGGATCCCATTCGGGGGCTTGACTTTGCAAGCGGTTGCATTAATCTTGCGGATCATGAGCACGACGACGTTCGCCCTGCATGCCCACCCCGACCGCGCCGCGATGGGCGCTGCCGCCGCGCGATCGGCGGCGCGCACGCTGCGTGAAGCCGTGGCCGCTCGCGGCACCGCTCGGATGATCGCCGCCGCCGCCCCCAGCCAGCTCGACGTGTACCGAGCCCTCACCGCCGAGCCCGACGTGCCGTGGGACCGCATCACGATCCTGCACATGGACGAATACCTCGATCTCGACCCCGCGGCCCCCCAGCGCTTCGGCAACTGGCTGCGCACCCACCTCGTCGATGCGGTGCAGCCCGCCGCGTTCCACCCCATGCGCACCGAGCTCGGCGCCCAGGCGGCGACCGCGGAGTACGCGGCCCTGCTCGCCGAAGGGCCCATCGACCTGGTGTGCCTCGGCATCGGCGTGAACGGCCACATCGCGTTCAACGATCCGCCCGACGCCGACCTCGGCGACCCGTGCCCGGTGCGCGTGGTGCAGCTCGACCTCGCCAGCCGCGTGCAGCAGGTCGACGACGACTGCTTCGATACGCTCGAGGCCGTGCCCACCCACGCACTGACGCTGACCATCCCGGCGCTGATGAACGGCGCTCACCTCGTGTGCGCCGTGCCCGATGCCCGCAAGGCCGAGGCCGTGCGCGCCCTGGTCGAAGAGCCGATCAGCTCGCACTGGCCGTGCACCGTGCTGCGGCGGCATTCGCGCTGCGAGGTGCACGTCGACCGCGACGCGGCATCGCTGCTGCATCCCGCACCGGCCGTGGCGGCCCAGGCGGTGCGATGACCGCGCGCACGCTGCACGGTCGCGACGCCCTCGGAGCGGGCGGGCTGGAGGTCGTCGTCGAGCACGGCCGGATCAGCGCGCTCACCCCGACCGCGGACCCCGGTGACGGCGCCCCGTGGATCGGACCCGGACTGATCGACCTGCAGGTCAACGGCCATCTCGACGGCGACGCGAATGCGGCAGAGCCCTCGCCGGCCCACATCACGGCGATGGCACAGTCTCTCGCCGCACACGGCGTCACGCGATTCCTGCCGACCGTCATCACCGCCTCGCCCGCCGAGATGCTCGCCCGCATCCGTGCGATCGACGAGGCCGTGCGCACCTCGACCGCGCCCTCGCGCGCGGGCGCCGGCATCCACGTCGAGGGTCCCAGCCTGTCGGAGCAGGACGGCCCCCGCGGCGTGCATCCGCTCGCGCACATCCGCCCCCCGGCCATCGCCGAGCTGCAGACCTGGCTCGACGCCGCTCCCGGCCTGCTCCGGGTCGTGACCCTGTCTCCGCACCATCCGGGGTCGGTGGAGGCCACGCGCTTCCTCGTCGCGCACGGCGTGCGGGTCGCGGTCGGACACACCCACGCGACGGATGCCGAGATCGCCGCGGTCGTCGACGCCGGCGCCACGCTCTCCACACACCTCGGCAACGGCGCGCATGCGGTGCTCCCCCGGCATCCGAACTACCTGTGGACGCAGCTCGCCGAGCGCCGGCTCGCCGCCGGTGTCATCGCCGACGGCCACCACCTGCCCGATGCCACGCTCGCGACCATGATCGCCGCGAAGCGCGACCACGGCGTCTTCCTCGTGAGCGATGCCGTCGCCACCCCCACGGCCCTGCGGGAGGACGGCGTCTCGACCGTCGGCGGGGGCGTGCACCTCGCCGACGACGGAGCGCTGCGGCACGTGTCGACCGGATTCCTCGCGGGCTCTGTGCAGACCCTCGATGTCGGCGTCGCCACCGTCGCCCGCCTGACCGGTTCGCTGGCGGCGGCGCTGCGGCTCGCGACCTCGGCACCCGCATCCGTCCTCGGCGACGGCCCGCACTGGACGGTCGGCGCCCGTGCCGACGTGCTGCTGTTCGACTGGGCGCCCGGCGAGCGCGCGATCACGCCGCGCGAGGTGCTGATCGCGGGCGAACCCGCCACCGACATGACCGACGCACCCGCAGCCGCAGCCGCAGGAGGAACCCGATGACCATCGACAGGGCTGACGTGATCGTCACGAGTCCCGATCGCAACTTCGTCACGCTGAAGATCACGACCGCAGACGGGGTGACCGGGCTGGGCGATGCGACGTTGAACGGCCGGGAGCTCGCCGTCGTCGCGTATCTGACCGAGCACGTGGTGCCGTTGCTGATCGGGGCGGACGAGTCCCGCATCGAGGACACCTGGCAGTTCCTGTACCGCAGCGCGTACTGGCGGCGGGGCCCGGTGACGATGGCCGCGATCGCCGCAGTGGACATGGCGTTGTGGGACATCAAGGGCAAGGTCGCCGGTCTCCCCGTCTACCAGCTGCTCGGGGGAGCGTCGCGGAACGGCCTGATGGCGTACGGGCATGCGTCAGGCAAGGAACTGCCGGAGCTGTTCGACTCGATCCGCGCCCACCAGGAACAGGGATACAGGGCCATCCGCGTGCAGACCGGGGTGCCGACGTTGAAGGCGATCTACGGGATCGCCGCACAGGGGGCCGATGTCGGCGACGCGTCGGTCCGGTACGACCACGAGCCCGCCCGCCGTGGGGCGAAGCCGGTGGAGGAGGACTGGGACACCCGCGCCTACCTCAACCACCTGCCCGGAGTGTTCGAGGCCGTGCGGAACGAGTTCGGTCCCGACATCCCGCTGCTGCACGACGGCCACCACCGGATGACCCCCATCCAGGCCGCCCGGCTCGGCAAAGACCTCGAGCCGTACGACCTGTTCTGGCTGGAGGACTGCACGCCGGCGGAGAACCAGGAGGCGCTGCGCCTGGTGCGCCAGCACACCACGACGCCGTTGGCGATCGGGGAGATCTTCAACACGGTGTGGGACTTCAAGGACATCATCCGCGACCAGCTCATCGACTACGTGCGAGGAGCCGTCACCCACATGGGCGGCATCACCGCACTGCGCAAGACGCTCGACTACGCGGCGATGTACCAGATCAAGTCGGGCATGCACGGGCCGACCGACATCTCTCCGGTCGGCATGGCCGCCGCGATGCACCTGGGACTGTCGATCCACAACTTCGGCATCCAGGAGTACATGCAGCACGGCGCCCGCACCGACCAGGTCTTCCAGCAGTCGTTCACCTGGACCGACGGCTACCTGCACCCCGGGAACAAGCCCGGACTCGGCGTCGAGCTCGACGTCGACGAAGCGGGCAAGTACCCCTACGAGCAGGCCTACCTCCCCTACAACCG
>NZ_JBLVOH010000239.1:0-7566 GCF_053543675.1 Microbacterium umsixpiens | reverse complement strand
CCGTCGCTGGGCGTCCCCTTCGGCGCTTACGCGCGCCGCCGCATCCTCGGGGCATTCGCCGATGAGATGCGTTCCATGGACTGGGCCTCCCGCGGCATCCGCAAGCGCATCAAAGAGACGGTCGCCGTGCGCGAGACCCTCACCGCAGGACTCGGCAGAACGGCGACGGCGGCGGAGGTCGCCACCACGATGGGCGTCGCGAAGGACGTCGTCCTCGAAGCCCTCGGCGATGCCGCCCGCACCGTCACCACACTGGAAGACCCCGCCGCCCGCGATGTGACCGCCGACATCCTGCTGCCCGAGGAATCGGCGCTCGTCGGTGAGCGCCGCGAGGTGCTCGAGCAGGCCGTCGCCGCGCTGCCGGAGCGCATGCGCCGGATCGTGCAGGGCGTCTACTTCGAAGAACGCCCCGTCAAGGAGATCGCCGAAGAGCTCGGCGTGACCCATTCCGCCGTGTCGCAGCAGAGGTCGGAGGCCATCCGCCTGCTGCGCGACGCCCTGGACCGGTACTTCGCCGAAGGCGCCGCCCCCGCCACGACGACCCGGGTGTCGGCCGGAGCGCGGGACGCCTACTTCACACGGATCGCCGACGCGGCCAGCGCGCGGATCGCCGGCGTCTTCCGCGAATCGGCGCCCGCCTAGCCTCCTTTCCCGCGCGCCCGGCTAACGCCCGCGCCGCCTCCGCCGATAGGTGTGTGCGGGAGACCACGGATGGTCTCTCGCACAACGAAATTCACGGAGGAGAACCCTTATGGGTATGCAGATCAACACCAACGTGTCGGCGCTCAACGCCTACCGCAACCTGTCCAGCACGCAGAACGACCTGTCGAAGTCGCTCGAGAAGCTCTCGAGCGGTCTGCGGATCAACCGTGCAGCGGACGACGCCGCCGGCCTCGCGATCTCCGAGGGCCTGCGCTCGCAGGTCAACGGCCTGAACGTGGCGGCGCGCAACGCCCAGGACGGCATCTCGGTCATCCAGACCGCGGAAGGCGCCCTGACCGAGGTCCACTCGATCCTGCAGCGCGTTCGCGACCTGACCGCTCAGGGTGCGAACGACTCGAACAACGCGAAGTCGCGCGAGGCGATCCAGAAGGAGATCAACACCCTGGGTGATGAGCTCACCCGGATCGCCGAGAGCACGAACTTCAACGGCATCAAGCTGCTCTCGGGTGGCACGACGCTGACGTTCCAGGTCGGTGCGGGCGCGGTCGCCGCCGAGGACCAGATCTCGGTCGGCCTGACCAACTTCGCCACCCTCGGAGCAGACATCAAGGGCTACGCGGCGACGATGACGGATGCGGCCACCTACGGTGCCGCGCTGGCTGACATCGACACGGAGATCCAGGCGGTCTCGACCGCACGTGCCGGTTACGGTGCGCTGCAGAACCGCTTCGAGTCGACCATCAACAGCCTCAACGTGTCGGCGGAGAACCTCGCCGCCGCCGAGAGCCGGATCCGCGACACCGACATGGCGTCCGAGATGGTCAAGTTCACCTCGGCGAACATCCTGTCGCAGGCGGGCACGGCCATGCTGGCCCAGGCTAACCAGTCCAACCAGGGCGTTCTCCAGCTCCTGCGCTGAACCACGCCATAGGGTCCGGGCGGCGGCTGCGCCCGTCGCCCGGCCCCTGTCCGCTCCCGCCCTGCAAAGGCGATCATGTCTCTCTCGCTCGACGGCCTCGTCTCCGGCCTGAAGACCACAGAGGTCATCAAGGCCCTGATGGACGTGCACGCCATCCCGCGCTCGCTGCTCAAGGCGAAGATGGATGACAAGAACGGCATCGTCACCCAACTGCAGACGCTGAACACCGCGATCCAGAACCTCGCCACCGCCGCCGAGAAGGCCGCGTCGCGCGACGGACTGGCACGCTTCACGACATCGTCGTCGTCGAACACCGTCACGGTCGCCACCCGCACCGGCGCCGCCCCGGTCTCGGCGGAGATCGTCGTCGACAAGGTCGCCAAGAACCACACCATCGTCTCGGCCGCGTCGAACGGATGGCCCGTCGACCCGCCGGTGATCACCCTCGAGAACGCCCAGGGCGAGCGTCTGCAGATCGAGGCCGACGGCGCCTCGATGCAGGAGGTCGCCCAGGCCATCAACGAAGCGGGCTTCGGAGTCGTCGCGTCAGCAGTGCCCGCGGGCCGCGACGCCGACGGCAACCCCCTGCACCGCCTGCAGCTGCGCGCGGCCGACTCGGGCGAGGGCGGCCAGTTCCGCGCCTATCGCGGTGACGTCGCCGCCGTCGAGGCCGGCACCGCATCCGACATCGCCACCGAAGCCGGGGCGGCCGTGATCGCGGTGGGCGCCGACGCACAGTTGCGGCTGTGGGCGGGCACCAGCGCCGAACAGGTGCTGACCTCGTCGAGCAACACCTTCACCGATCTGTTCGACGGTGTCGACGTGACGGTGTCCGCGGCATCCGCCGACCCCGTCACGATCGGCGTGACGGTCGACACCGAGGCCCGTACCAAGGCCTCCGCGGAGTTCATCGCCGCGGTCAAAGACATCCTGACGCGTATCGACAACGGGTCGAAGGCCACCGTCGCCGCGAACCAGGGCGACAAGACCACCCTGGGCGTCTTCACGGGCGACAGCACCGTCCGCTCGCTGCGGACGGCGATCGCCGATGCCATCCAGCATCCGGTCGATGGGGTGTCTCCCTCCTCCATCGGCATCGAGACCGACATGTACGGCGTGCTGAGCTTCGACGAGGAGAAGTTCGCCGAAGCCCTCGCGAAGGACCCGGATGCGGTCGCCGGACTGTTCTCCGACGTCGCCTCGCGCGTGCAGGACACCGCGAAGGTGTACTCCGACAAGTACGACGGCCTGCTCACCTCCCGCATCACCGGCCAGGAGAGCGAGGTCAAGAGCCTCGGCGAGCAGATGGAGCGCTGGGACGTGCGCCTCGCCCAGCGGAAGGCGACGCTCGAGCGCACCTACGCCCGCCTCGAGGTCATGCTGTCGCAGCTGCAGTCGCAGTCCACCTACCTGTCGTCGCAGATCGCCGCCCTGCCGACCTCGAGCTCGGGGAAGTGAGCATGAACGCCGCCCTGCGTGCGCAGCAGCGCTACCGTGACGATGCCGTCCTCTCGGCACCGCCCGAGCGTCTCGTGACGCTGCTGTACGACCGGCTGCTGCTCGACATCGAGCGCGGCGAGGCCGCACAGCGAGCCGAGGACTGGACCGAGGCGAATGCCCAACTGCAGCACGCGCAGGCCATCGTGTCGGAGCTGACCTCGTCGTTGACCGACGACTGGAACGGCAGCGCGGGCCTCCGCTCGGTGTACGTCTTCCTGTCGCAGACCCTGATCGGCGCCAACATCGGCCGCGATCCCGAGCGCACCCGTGCGTGCCACGGGATCGTCGCCCCGCTGCGGGACGCCTGGCACGAAGCCGCCAGGACCGTCGCGGAGACCCGGTCGTGAGCGCCGACGACGTGACGGCGGAGTGGACCGAACTGCTGGATCGCCTCGAGCTCGACGCCGACCGCATCCTCACGGCTACCCCCGGAACCGCCGACACGGCCGTCATCGAACCGTGGACGCCGCCCTCCACTCCCCTGCCCATGCATCTCGCCGATCGCGCCCGCCGGGTGGTCGAGCGTCAGCGCCTCGCGATGGAGCGCGCCCGCACCGATCTCGACGACCTCCGACAGCACCTCGGCGCGGTGGACCGGATCCCGGGGACCCGTCGCCCCGATGCTCCCGCATTCCTCGACGTGGACGGCTGAGACCGCTCCCTAACGTCGTGCGCGACCCTGCCGATAGGACAGGGAGAGCACGGATGGCTCGCAAGACTCGGCCATGGATCGGCCACACCACCACACACGGGGAGCGGTCGTGTTCGATTCTGTGACCATCAACGCGCTGACGAGCGCGCTCGACGGCCTCGCGCTGCGCCAGCGGGCGATCGCCGACAACATCGCCAACATCAACACCCCCGACTATCACGCCAAGCGGGTGCGCTTCGAAGAGGCGCTCGCGGACTCGGTCCAGGCGGGTGACGGACGGGTCGGCTCGACGGTCGGCACCTCGCTCGAGCCCACGCGCCTGAACGGCAACAACGTCAACCTCGACACCGAGACCCTGTCCAGTGTCGACACGATGCTGCGCTACCAGTTCGCCACGCAGGCCGTGAACGGCTCGTTCGCGTCGATGCGCGCGGCGATGAGGACCTCATGACCTTCGACGCGATCGGCATCGCGAGCACCGGCCTGACCGTGCACCGCAAGTGGCTCGACGCCATCAGCGACAACATCGCGAACATCAACACCGTGACGGCGACCGACGGCGCCGCCTTCCGTGCGCGGTACATCACCGCCCAGACCAGCAACCAGTCGCCGGGTGTGTATGTCGCCGGTTCCGTGCAGGGCAGTGCGGAGGGGCGGCTCGTGCATCAGCCCGACCACCCGCTCGCCGACGCCGACGGCTACGTCCGCTACCCCGACATCGACCTCGGCGACCAGATGAGCCAGCTCATCCTCGCGCAGCGCGGCTACCAGGCCAGTGCCGCGATCGTCGACCGTGCCCGCAACGCCTACGAATCCGCCCTCCAGATCGGACGCAGCTGATGGATCCCCTCTCCGGCGTCGAGGGCATCTCCTCGGCGTTCACCCTCGCCCCGCCCACCGCTCCGGCGAAGGCGGCGGACGACACCGCCTTCGCGAACAGTGTCACCGGTGCGATCGACGAGCTGCGCTCCCTGCAGTCCGAATCCGACGCGCTCAAGGTCGCCGCCGTCACGGGTGACCTCGACGACATCCACTCGGCCATGATCGCCTCCTCGCGCGCGTCGGTCACCCTCGAACTCGTCGCCGCCGTGCGCAACAAGGGCGTCGACGCGTTCAACGAGATCATGCGGATGCAAGCCTGATGCCCCAGGCCGTCACCAACGTCTTCCAGCGGATCGGACGCGTGATCGCGGGCTTCACGCTCGCGCAGCGCACCATCGCGATCATCGGCGTGGCCGTGCTCGCGCTCGGGATCGTCGCGCTCTCCAGCTGGCTGACCCGCCCGACCTACACCCCGCTGTTCTCGGGGATGAGCGCCTCCGATGCGAACGCCGTCGTCGAGCAGTTGCGATCGTCTTCCGTCCCCTACGAGCTCGCCGACGGCGGTGCCACCGTGCTCGTGCCGGAGAAGGACGTCTACGACCAGCGGCTCGCCGCCGCCTCCGCCGGTCTCCCCGGTGCGAGCTCCGGCGGGTACTCGCTGCTCGACGACATGGGCGTGACCACCTCGGAGTTCCAGCAGTCCGTCACCTACAAGCGCGCCATCGAGGGCGAGCTCGCCGCGACCATCTCGTCCATCGAGGGCGTGACGGCGGCCTCCGTACAGCTCGCCATCCCGGAGGAGAGCGTCTTCGTCTCGGAGACCGTCGACGCCACCGCATCGGTGTTCGTGGAGACCTCGGGCAGCTCGTCGCTCACCTCGAAGCAGGTCGAGGCGATCGTGCACCTGACCTCCGCCGCCGTCAGCGGCATGAAGCCCGAGAACGTCGCCGTCGTGGACCAGAGCGGCCAGACCCTCTCGGCCGCCGGCGTCGGGGCGATCGGCGGCGTCGACCAGCAGGCCGGCGACTACGAGGCCCGGGTGACCGCGAGCGTGCAGCAGATGCTCGACACCGTCGTCGGCCCCGGCAACGCGACCGTGACGGTGGTCGCCGAGATCGACCGCTCGGTCAACGAGCGTGTCGAAGAGACCTACACCCCGGCGGAGGGCGCGCCTCCGCTGACCGAGCAGTCCCGAACGGACACGCAGAACGGCTCGAGCTCCAACGCCGGTGTGCTCGGACCCGACAACATCGCGGTGCCGTCGGCCGGCGCGGACGGCACCTCCGAATCCACGGAGACCTCGAAGACCAACGCCGTCAACAAGAGCACGCAGAGCACCTCGACCCCCGCCGGCAACGTGCTGCGCCAGTCGGTCTCGGTCGCGGTCGACGCGGGTGCCGGTGGCGACCTGAGCACCGCGCAGCTGACCGAACTGGTCGAGACCGCCGCCGGGATCGACACCGCACGCGGCGACTCCATCGCCGTCGAACTCGTCTCGTTCAGTCAGACGGATGCCGAAGCCGCACAGGCCGCCCTCCAGGCCGCCAAGGACGCGGAGGCGGCCGAGCGTCAGGCCGTGCTCCTGAACACCGCCATCATCGCCGCCGCGATCGCACTGCCCCTGCTGCTGGCTGTCATCGCCGCCCTCGTGCGGATGCGGCGCCGCGCCAACTCGGCGACCGAGTTCGATCAGCTGTTCGGCGACCGGCCTGCCCCGTTGTCGGCGGCCCTCGACCCCGGTGCGGCCACCGTCGCCATCGACCAGGCAGCCACGACGCCGCTGGCCTTCCTCGAGACGACACCCGACCCGGAGCCGGAGCCCGACCCCGAGCCCGCGCAGGTGAGCCTCGAGCGCCGCCGCGCCGAGATCGACTCCCTCACGCGACAGGACCCGAAGCGCACGGCCGACCTGCTGCGGACCCTCATCGACGACAGGCAGCACGTATGAGCGGGTTGACCGACCGGCAGACGGCGGCCGTCGTGCTGATGAACCTCGACCGCGCGCAGGCGATCGAGGTGATGAAGCACCTCTCGGAGTCGGAGGCCGAGGCCGTCGCCGCCGAGATCATCGAGCTGCAGGACCTGGACGCCGCCACCACCGCCCAGGCGCTCGGGCAGTTCCACCGGATCGCGACCGGACACCTGCCGCCCGCCCGCGGTGGTCGTGACCTCGCGGCCGGTCTGCTGGAGGCATCGTTCGGCGCGGAACGTGCCGCGGCAGTGCTCGGCCGGGTGGGTTCGACGTCGATGAACTCGTCGTTCGAGTTCCTCGGCTCCGCCGACCCGGCACAGCTGGCGACCCTGCTCGACGGCGAGCTTCCGCAGACCGTCGCCCTCGTGCTCGCGCACCTGCCCACCGACCGCGCGGCGGCCGTGCTGGCAGCGCTCCCCGACCCGACCCGCACCGATGTCGCCCACGCGATCGCGACCATGGGCACCGCGTCGCAGGAGGCGATCGCGATCGTGGCCGACGCGTTGAAGACCCGCACCGGGAGCTTCGCGAGCCGCGACGCCCCGGAGACCCTCGGCGGCGTCGAACCGCTCGTCGAGATCATCGCCCGCTCCGGGGCGACCGTCGAGAAGGCACTGCTCGCGAGCATCGAGGACCGCGACAGCGCCCTCGCCGAAGACATCCGCTCGCGCATGTTCACCTTCGCCGACATCGTCAAGCTCGACGACCGCGACACGCAGCGGGTGCTGCGCGGCATGGACATCCGCTCGCTGGCTCTGGCGCTGAAGGGCGCCAACCAGGCGATCGCCGATCTCATCCGCCGCAACGTCTCCGAGCGCAACCGGGAGAACCTCGATGAGGAGGCACGGACCCTCGGTCCGGTGCGCGTCTCACAGGTCGAGGAGGCCAGAGCCGAGATCGTCCGCACCATCCGCGCCCTGGAGGCGGCGGGCGACATCACGGTGCAGCGCACCGACGAGGACGAGTATGTCTACTGACGCGTTCTCTCCGGTGCTGTTCCCTCGTCTCGACGGACGCGCGGACGGCGCGGAGCATGCG
>NZ_JBLVOH010000238.1:21229-25911 GCF_053543675.1 Microbacterium umsixpiens | reverse complement strand
GGGAGCTGCCGCCGCGGCCGGCCACGACGCGGGCTGGCCCGGCGCCCCGGCCTGGTAGGCCGCAGCAGCGGTCGGGTAGGCCGTCGGATGCGTGGGAGCGGCGGTCGGATGCGTGGGAGCAGCGGGAGCAGCGGGGGTCGATGGCGGCGCACTGGACGCGTGGGTCGGGAACGTGTGCGTGCCGGGGTATTGCGGATCGGCGGGCAGGTGCGCGGGAGGCTGCTGGGGCTCGCTCATGACGACGAGCGTAGCCGTGGCGCCCGCGATCCGCACGGGGAGGGGGTTCAGCTCTTGGCGCCGGTCAGGGCCAGCGTGCCGCCGAGCCCGATCATCATCACGCCGCCGGTGCCGGAGAGCGTCGACATGCGACGCGGCGAGCGGGCGAACCAGGCGCGCGCGGTTCCGGCGGCGAGGGCCCACACGCTGTCGCAGACCAGTGCGAGCGTCTGGAAGGTGAGACCGAGCAGAAGAAGCTGGGCCCAGACCGGGCCGGCTGCCGGGACGACGAACTGCGGGAGCACGGCCACGAAGAACGCGATCGTCTTCGGGTTGGTCAGACCGACGATGAAGCCCTGGCGCAGCAGCTTCGCGGCGGAGGCCGGTGCCCGATCCGCATCAGGGACGTGGTCGTGACGGTGGCGGATCGCCTGCACGCCGAGCCAGACCAGGTAGGCGGCGCCGACGATCTTGATGAGGGTGAACGCCACCACGGAGGAGGCGACGATGGCGCCGACCCCAAAGGCCACGGCGAGAACGGCCGGTACGGTGCCGAGGGCGTTGCCGACGACGCTGAGCACGCCGGCACGGCGACCGAGCGAGAGAGAGCGGCCGATCACGAACAGCACGCTCGGACCGGGGATGGCGATGATCACGACGGAGGCGACGGCGAAGGCGACGAGGCTGTCGAGCGGGATCATGAGCCGACCATACACCGGGGGGTCGAGCTCGGTTCAGCGGTAGCCGTGTCCGGACTCGGCCCTCTGGTGGACGTCGCGGCCGCCGACGCGATTCCAGTCCGTCGGCGTGGGGTGGTAGCCGTCGCGACGGAGTTCGATGACGGTGGCGATAGTCGCCCATGCGACCAGAGCGAGGAGTGCGATGACGAGTATCATGGCAGAAACGCTACGTTCGATGCCGAACTGTCACGAGTGGCAGAATCGACTACCATCGTATGAAAACTGCCAATCGGGAGTGTGCATGAAGACAGTGGCCTGCGTCATCCAAGATGGCTTCGCGCCGTTCGAGTTCGGCGTCGCCTGCGAGGCGTTCGGACTCGATCGATCCAGCGACGGCGTGCCGAACTTCGACTTCCGCATCGTCGCCCCGCGCGCGGGTGTCGTGCAGTCGAAGATCGGCTTCTCCGTCAACGTCGAGCACGACCTGGCCTTCGCGTACGAAGCCGACCTCGTGGTGTTCTGCCCGCTCCCTCGCGAGCGCTGGGGCGACATCGATCCGCTCCTGCTCGACGTCGCCCGGCACGCGGTCGACCGCGGCGCCGGGGTGATGAGCGTCTGCAGCGGGTCGTTCATCCTCGCCGCCGCCGGCGTGCTCGACGGGCGTCGGGCGACGACGCACTGGATGTACGCGCACGTCATGGCCGACATGTACCCGCAGATCGACATCGACCCCGACGTGCTCTTCGTGCAGGACGGGAAGATCATCACCAGCGCCGGCACCGCCGCCGGGATCGACGCCTGCCTGCACCTGCTCCGGCAGGAGGTGGGTGCCGAGCTCACGAACCGCATCGCGCGCCGCATGGTGGTGCCGCCGCAGCGTGACGGCGGCCAGGCGCAGTTCATCGACCGTCCGATCCCCGTGGTCGCCACCGACTCGCTCGCCGCGGTCGCCGACTGGGCCGTCGAGCACCTCCGCGACGACCTCGGTGTCGATCAGCTCGCGGCCAGGGCACTGATGTCACCGCGAACCTTCGCCCGGCGCTTCAAGGCCGAGTACGGGGCGACGCCCGCCGCGTGGCTCGCGCGCCAGCGCATCATCCACGCGCAGCGGATGCTGGAGCGCACCGACCTTCCGCTCGACCACATCGCCGACGAATGCGGCTTCGGCTCGGCGGCGGTGCTCCGACAGAACTTCGCACGGGTCCTCGGACTCACCCCCACGGCCTACCGCGCGCGGTTCTCCTGCGCGTCGGACGAGTCTTCGGCGGCGTGAGCGGGCGCTCCGGTCAGAGCGCCCTGGTGGTCGAACGCTCGACCAGTGAGCAGGGCAGCAGCACGTGCGCGGCGTCCTGTTCGGGCGCGGCGAGACGCGCGAGCAGCAGCTCGACGGCGCCGTGCGCCATGTCGAGGATCGGCTGGCGCACCGTCGTCAGATCGAAGGCCTGCCACGACGACATCGCGACATCGTCGAACCCGAGCACCGACACCTCATCCGGCACGCTGACTCCGAGCGCCTTCGCGGCGTTCAGGGCGCCGAAGGCCACGAGGTCGTTGTGGCAGAAGAGCGCGGTCGGCGGTTCGGGCAGCTGCAGCAGGCGGGTCGCTGCCTCGAAGGCCCTGGTGTAGTCGAGATCGGCGACGTCCAGGAGCGAGGGGTCGAACACGATCCCGGCCGCCTCGAGCTCCGACAGGAAGCCTTCGTGACGATCGCGGACGGAGGTCGTGCCGAGCGGACCGGCGATCACTCCGATGCGTCGATGCCCGAGGGATGCCAGATGACGGCCCGCGATGCGCCCTCCGTCGACGTTGTCGGGCGAGATCGAGTCGTTGTCGGGCACGGCGCCGGGGCCCATCGTCACCGCGGGGACGCCGAGCGACACGATGCGACCCTCGTCATCGGGGGAGAGCAGCGTCGTCGTGAGGATGACGCCGTCGACGTTCGTCTCCCGCAAGGTCCGCGCGAGGTCTTCGGTGGTGTCGGCGCGACCGCTGAGGATGAGCGCCCGGTATCCGGCGCGATTGAGATCATCGCTGATCGTGTGCAGCAGTTCGGCGTAGTAGCTGTTGCGCGGGTCGCCGAGCACGACGCCGATCGTCTGCGTGCGGCTGGTGACGAGGCTTCGGGCGCTGAGGTTGGGGCGGTAGTCGAGCTGCTGGATCGCCGCCTCGACCTTGGCGCGCACCCGCTCGGACACGCCCTCATGGCCGTTGACGATGCGTGACACCGTCGTCTGCGACACACCGGCCGCTCGGGCGACGTCGACGCTGGTCACACCGCGGGACTTCGGCGGCATGGGCCCTCCTCTTCCGTGCCGGGCTTCCCATGCTAGACCGCGCGGAGGCCAAGAATGACTACGCAGTCCTCGGTGTGGCGCATCCGTCGCCTGCACCCCGTGATGCGCGGAGCGTGCGCTCAGACACTCCAGTGCGCCGGTGCGGGGAGCGCGTGATCGCGAACCTCGAGGCCTGTCGGGGTGACGGATGCCGTCGCATAGAGGAGCGACTGCGTGGGGTACCCGTGCGGGCGGTTGTCGCGGATGATCGCGCGGTCGTCTTCGGGCGAGAGCTCGGCGGAGGCCGCGAGGAGCGCTGTCCATTCGCCGGCCCAGTCCTCGAGGTCGGCCGTCGGGCCCAGAGCGCGGAACTCCGGCAGCCAGGCGGTGATCCGCGGAGTCGCCTCATCGTCGAGGTCGTCGTGCGCGATCATGTGCGTGCCGGGGGTGATGCGTGTCTCACTCAGGTCGACGCCGTCCCACGACAGCACTCGCGCCCCCTCGGGTCCGACCTCCAGCAGGTTGAAGCCGTGCATGGGGAGCGGGGCGACGGGGGAGCGGCCCGTGACCGATTCCAGTGCGAGGGATCCGCGGGAGACGGCGTGCGCATCGGGGAGGTCGCGCACGTCGGCGCGGTTCAGCAGCACGGCCAGCCGCCGTTCCGCGGGGTTTGCGGCGAGCCAGGCCCCGCCCGCGCGACGATCCCGGATGCCGACAACGCCCGGATACCGCTCCGGCCACCAGGGGCCGAGGGCGTCCCATTCCCGCTGCGGGTCTTCGTCACGCACCGCCAAGAGTCTCGCGACACCGGCATTCTCGACATCGATCACGACCGTGCACACGGGTCCAAGTCTAGGTCGAGGGCGACGACGTCGGCCCCACGGCGGCGGATGCTGCGGCAGAATCGAGATGTGAACATCGTCGTCGGAGTCACGGGCGGCATCGCCGCGTACAAGACGGTGCACCTCGTGCGCCTGCTCACGAAGGGCGGGCACGACGTGACCGTGGTGCCCACCGAGGATGCGCTGCGCTTCGTCGGGCTGCCGACGTGGGAGGCGATCAGTCGCCACCCGGTCACCACGAGCGTGCACGACGACGTGGCCAAGGTGCGGCACGTCGCACTCGGCCAGGCCGCCGAGCTCGTGATCGTGGCGCCGGCGACCGCGAACTCGATCGCCAAGATCGCCGCCGGTCTCGCCGACGACCTCCTGGGTACGACCCTGCTCGCCACCGAGGCTCCGGTGCTGATCGCGCCGGCCATGCACGCCGAGATGTGGCGGAACAGGGCCACGCAGGCGAACATCGCGACGCTGCGGGAGCGCGGCGTGCACATCGTCGGCCCGGCCGACGGCGAGCTCGCGGGCGGCGACAGCGGAGCAGGGCGGATGTCGGAGCCCGAGGAGATCTTCGCGGCAGCCCGAGCGCTGCTGGCGCCCGGCGACCTCGCCGGGATGCGGGTCGTCGTCTCGGCCGGAGGCACGCGCGAGCCCATCGACCCCGTACGCTTCCTCGG
>NZ_JBLVOH010000238.1:11141-21209 GCF_053543675.1 Microbacterium umsixpiens | reverse complement strand
CTTCCTCGGCAACCGGTCCAGCGGCAGGCAGGGGGCGGCCCTCGCCGCCGAGGCCGCCGCACGCGGGGCCGAGGTGACCCTGGTCGCGGCGAACATCGCGGGTGAGGTGATCGCCGAGGCGCGGCATCCGTCCATCCGCGTCGTCTCCGTCGGTGCGGCCGCCGAGCTCGCCGAAGCGATGAAGCGCGAGGCCGCAGCGGCCGATGTGGTCGTGATGGCGGCGGCCGTGGCCGACTATCGGCCGGTGGAGGTCTCGGACCGCAAGCTCACCAAGGAGGCGGGGGGAGTGCCGACCATCGAGCTGGTCGAGAACGAGGACATCGTCGCCGCACTCGCGGCGGCGCGGAAGCCCGGGCAGCTCGTCATCGCCTTCGCCGCGGAGACCCCGGAAGATGAGGCGGAACTCCTCGCCCGCGCTCGCCGCAAGCAGCAGCGCAAGGGTGTCGACCTGCTCGTGGTGAACGAGGTCGGCTGGGAGCGCGGGTTCGAGAGGGCCGAGAACACCGTGCACATCCTCGGGCCGGGCGGGAGGGAAGCGGGCATGGCCTCCGGGTCGAAACGTGCGGTCGCGGCCGCGATCTGGGACGCCGTCGCGCAGGAGCGCTGACGGGAGGCGGGGGCTGGAACAGAATCTCGGCGAGTGCTAAACTTGAGTCAACAAGACTCAACTTTTACCCCGTCTCCCGATCCGGAAGGCGGGAGACGACCAGAAGGAGCATCTCCAGGAGGAGCGCATGACCACCCCGCAGACCGGCAACCAGAACCAAGACCAGCAGTCCGCCCTCGAGCAGTTCGGCATCAACCTGACCGACCGCGCCCGCGAGGGCAAGCTCGACCCCGTGATCGGACGCGACAGCGAGATCCGTCGCGTGAGCCAGGTGCTCACCCGCCGCACCAAGAACAACCCGGTGCTGATCGGCGAGCCCGGCGTCGGCAAGACCGCCGTCGTCGAGGGTCTCGCCCAGCGCATCGTCGCGGGCGACGTGGCCGAGTCGCTCAAGGACAAGGAGCTGGTCACGCTCGACATCTCCGCCCTCGTGGCCGGCGCCATGTACCGCGGGCAGTTCGAGGAGCGGCTGAAGCAGGTCCTCAAGGAGATCACCGAGTCCGATGGGCAGGTCATCACGTTCATCGACGAGCTGCACGTGCTGATGGGCGCGGGCGGCGGCGAGGGATCGGTCGCGGCCTCCAACATGCTCAAGCCCATGCTGGCCCGCGGCGAACTGCGGCTGATCGGTGCGACGACGCTCAACGAGTACCGCGAGTTCATCGAGAAGGATGCCGCGCTCGAGCGTCGCTTCCAGCAGGTGTACGTCGGCGAGCCCACGGTCGAGGACACCATCGCGATCCTCCGCGGGCTCAAGGGGCGCTACGAGGCGCACCACGGAGTCACGATCTCGGACAGCGCCCTCGTCGCCGCTGCCGCGCTCTCGAACCGGTACCTTCCTGCGCGTCAGCTCCCCGACAAGGCGATCGACCTGATCGACGAGTCGATGTCTCGGCTCAAGATGGAGATCGACTCCTCGCCGGTCGAGATCGACCAGCTCAAGCGCCAGGTCGACCGGCTGAAGCTGGAGGAGCTGGCCCTCAAGCGTGAGAAGGACGCCGCATCGAAGGAGCGCCTCGGCGCTCTGCGCGAGCAGCTCGTCGGCATGGAGAAGGAGCTCGCGGAGCTGGAGGCCCGGTGGGCGCGTGAGCGTCAGGGTCTGAACCGGGTCGGCGAGCTCAAGAAGCAGCTCGACGACGCGATCACGCAGCGCGACCTCGCCATGCGCAACGCCGACTACACCAAGGCCTCGAAGCTGGAGTACGAGACCATCAAGCGCCTGGAGCGCGACATCGCCGAAGCCGAGCAGGCCGAGGCCGCGACCCCTGCCGAACCGCGCATGGTCAACGAGCAGGTCACCGAAGAGGACATCGCCGCGGTCATCGCCGCGTGGACAGGCATCCCCGTGGGTCGTCTGCTGCAGGGTGAGAGCGAGAAGCTGCTGCACCTCGAGAGTGAGCTCGGCAAGCGCCTGATCGGACAGAAGGATGCGGTCAAGGCGGTGTCGGATGCTGTTCGGCGCTCTCGTGCCGGCATCAGCGACCCCGGGCGTCCGACCGGGTCGTTCCTGTTCCTCGGACCGACCGGTGTCGGTAAGACCGAGCTGGCCAAGGCGCTGGCGGAGTTCCTGTTCGACGACGAGCACTCCATGGTGCGCATCGACATGTCGGAGTACGGCGAGAAGCACTCGGTGTCGCGGCTCGTCGGTGCCCCTCCGGGATACATCGGCTACGAGCAGGGCGGTCAACTGACCGAGGCCGTGCGGCGTCGTCCGTACAGCGTGATCCTGCTCGACGAGGTCGAGAAGGCGCACCCCGAGGTGTTCGACGTGCTGCTGCAGGTGCTCGACGACGGTCGCCTCACCGATGGCCAGGGTCGCACGGTCGACTTCTCGAACGTCATCCTGATCCTCACGTCGAACCTCGGCTCGCCGATCCTCATCGATCCGGTGCTGTCGCCCGAGGCCAAGCGCGAGCAGGTGATGGCGCTCGTGCGACAGGCGTTCCGCCCGGAGTTCCTGAACCGTCTCGACGACATCGTGATGTTCTCGGCCCTGAGCGAAGACGACCTCGCGCAGATCGTCGAACTCTCGGTCGACCAGCTGCACGACCGCCTGAAGGACCGCCGTCTCACGCTCGCCGTGACGCCGGATGCCCGGTCGTGGCTCGCCGAGCGCGGGTACGACCCGATGTTCGGTGCGCGGCCGCTGCGCCGCCTCATCCAGAGCGAGGTGCAGAACAAGCTGGCCACCGCGCTGCTCTCCGGCGGTGTGCGCGACGGCGACACCGTGCGGGTGGATGTCGGTGCCGACGGTGCGGGCCTCGTGCTCACGTCGACGACGCCCGAGCCCGCTCCCGAGGACGACGATGATGACGACGTGATCGAGGCGGAGCTGCTCGACGACTGAGTTGTTCCCTCTTCGCCCGCGCACCCGTCGCACGTCCTGAAGGAGAACTCACGCTACGAAGGAGCGGATGCTGCGGAGCATCCTTCCCGGCGTGAGTTCTCCTTCATTTCGGGAGTGTGGTCGCGCGCTGCTGTGCGATCAGGCGCGGGAGGCCGTCGCGAGGGCTCGGCCGGTGAGCGAAGCGGAGTCGCGCACGATCTCCGTCGGGGTGCCGGCGAAGATCAGCTGCCCGCCGTCCGAGCCGGCGCCGGGGCCGATGTCGACGACGTGATCCGCGCGTGCGACCACGCGCAGGTTGTGTTCGACGACGACCAGGGTCGCACCGTCGTCGAGCAGGTCGTCGAAGAGGGTGTTGATCGTGTCGACGTCGGTGGGGTGCAGTCCCGAAGTGGGCTCGTCGAGGATGATCCGGTCGGCGGAGTCGCGCCGCGGATCACTGAGATGCCGGGCGAGGAGCAGCCGCTGCTTCTCACCTCCCGAGAGGGTGTCGAGCGAACGCCCGACCGGGATGTAGCGCAGCCCGGTGCGCTGTACCCAGTCCAGGGCCGAGACCACATCGGGATGCGCGGAGAACAGCCTGCTGACCTCGGCGGGCGTGGATGCCAGCACATCGGCGATCGAGGCGCCGTCGACCTGCACCCCGAGAGCGGTCGGGTTGAAACGCAGGCCGCCGCACGCGTCGCAGGGCAGCGAGACGTCGTCGAGGAACGCGAGCTCGGTCGTGATGTGTCCGCGCCCCCGGCAGGTGGGGCAGGCTCCGCGCGAGTTGAAGCTGAACCACGACGGGTCGAGCCCCGACGCGGCGGCGAACACCTCACGCACCGTGTCGGCGATGCGCAGGATGCTCAGCGTCGTCGACCGCGCTCCGCCACGCAGCGCGTCTTGCCCGACGACCGTGAACTCCGGATGCTGGCGCGGTAGCTCCACGGTGGCGAAGGAGCTCTTGCCCGAACCCGCGACCCCCGTGATCGCGGTGAGCACGCCGAGCGGGACATCGACGTCGAACCCGCGCAGGTTGTGCGAGCGTGCATCCTTCACGGTGATGCGACCCGAGGGCTGCCGGGTCTTTTCGCGGATCGCCAACGGCTCGGCGAGCACTCGTCCGGTGAGGGTGTCGCTGCCGCGCAGCGCTGCGGGCGTGCCCTCGAACTGCACGCTGCCGCCGGCGGAGCCCGCGCCCGGCCCGAGGTCGACCACATGGTCGGCGACCGCGATCACCTGCGGGTGGTGCTCGACCACGAGGATCGTGTTGCCCGCGTCGCGCAGCCGCTGCAGCAGGGCGACGAGGCGCTGGATGTCGGCGGGGTGCAGCCCGGTGCTCGGCTCGTCGAACACGTAGGTCACGTCGGTCAGGGCGCTGCCGAGGTGGCGCACGATCTTGACGCGCTGCGCCTCGCCGCCGGACAGGGTCGAGGATTCGCGGTCGAGCGTGAGATAGCCCAGCCCGACGGAGAGCAGGGCATCGAGCACATGACGGACGCCCTCGACCGCCGGCGCCACCCGAGGGTCGTCGAAGGCGTCGAGTAGCGCATGCAGTTCGGCCACCGGCATCCGCATCCAGTCCACGATCGATCGCCCGTCGATGAGGCTCGCCCGCGCCGCTTCGTTCACCCGCGCGCCGTGGCAGTCCGGGCAGGTGTGGTGGGTCACGAGCCGGTCGAGCTCTTCGCGCACCTGCGCCGACATCTTCACCGGGCGCTGCTTCAGGAACACGTCGCGCATGCGGGTGATCACCCCGTCGAACCGGGCGCTCTGCGGGAAACGCGGATCCGGGTCGTCGAGCTTGAGCTTGTCGGCGTAGAGGAACTGATCCATCTCCTCGGCCGTATAGTCCTTCAGCGGCTTCTGGCGGTCGAACAGCCCGCAGTACGCGAACCGCTTCCACCGATACACACCCGGACGGAACAGGCTGAACCGCACCGGCCCTTCATCGATGTTCTTCTCGGGATCGATCAGGGCGTCGATGTCGATGTCGTACACCGTGCCGAGCCCCTCGCAGGTCGGGCACATGCCGGACGGATCGTTGAACGAATAGGCGGGGGAGTACCCGGCCGACGGCTCGCCGACGCGGGAGAACACCAGGCGCACGAGCGAGGCCAGGTCGGTCGCGGTCGCCACGGTCGAGCGCGCATTGCCCGTGAACCGGCGCTGGTCGATCAGCACCGTGAAGGTCAGACCGTCCATGGACTGCACGTCTGGCGCCGGCATCTGCGGCAGCCGCGAACGGATGAAGGTCGAGTACGAGTCGTTGACGAGCCGCTGCGCCTCGGCGGCGATCGTGTCGAGCACCAGCGACGACTTGCCCGATCCGGAGACGCCGGTGAAGACGGTCAGCAGTTTCTTGGGGACGTCGAGCGAGACGTCGCGGAGGTTGTTCGTCCGCGCCCCGGTGATGCGGAGGGAGTCCATCCCGAAACGCTAACGGGGCCCCCGGACAATCCGGAGGCCCCGTTCAGAGAGAGCGCAGGTCAGGCGCTGAGGACGACCGTCTCGTTGATCGGGCGACGCACGCGCGGAGCGACCTCGCGCTCCTGCAGCACCTCGGGAAGCGCCTCGATGTCGCCGAACTCGCCGACGGCGAAGACCGTGGTCGGCACGAAGCGGGCCTCGAGGTCGGCGAACTCGCGGACGACCTCGGGGTCGAAGCCGCTCATCTGGTGCACGACGAGTCCATCGTGGTGGGCCTGCACCGAGAAGTGCGCGACGGCCTGACCGAGGTCGTAGAGGGCGTGGGTGATGGGGGTGCCGTCGGCGGTGGCCGTCTCGGCGATCGCGACCACGAGCACGGCGGCGTTCCCGGCCCATGCCTGGTTGAAGCCCATCAGGGCGTCGACGACCTGGGCGTGCAGGGCGGTGCCGCGGCGGGCGACGATGAAGCGCCACGGCTGCGTGTTGTTGGCGGACGGGCTCCAGCGAGCGGCCTCGAGGGCGGTGGCGAGCTTGGCCTCGTCGATCGAGTTCTGCGCGTCGAAGGCGCGGGGGCTCCAGCGGCCGGCGAGGACGTCGAGGACGGGGTGCTCGGTCGGGGCGGTGCGGTCGATCACGGGAGTGCTCACGGAAGTGCCTTTCAGAAGGAGTGGATCGGACTCCTTCGTCCGGGTACACGGGACAGAACAGATGCATGTGCATGCATATTCCCGAATGCGGTGGTGTTCTGCGTGCCGCTAGACGGGCAGGTTGTGCGACGCGGCGTCCGCGAGCGCGCTGCGCACCGCCCGGATGGACGGGGCGGCGGCGGAGACCTTCCGTGCCGAGGAGAAGATCTCGCGGCGCGGCTCGTGGGGAAGCGGCGCCAGGTCGACGGTCGGGGTGTCGCCGGCCCACACGAGCTCGGGCAGCAGCCCGACCGCGAGCCCGGCGTGGATCAGGCGCACATGCGCCGTGAGGTCGGCGATCTCGAAGCGCACGTCGGGCTCGAACCCCGCGGTGCGGCAGAGCTCCTCGGCCCAGGCGCGGGATGCCGTGCCGGCAGGCTCGAGCACCCAGGGCTCGTCGCGGGTCGACCACAGCTCCGCGAGGGCATCCGCGTGCCGAGGTGCTCCGGGTTGCCGGGCCAGGGCGATCGCGTCGTGGGCGAGCACCACCCGGTCGAGGTCGGCGTGGATCGGGCGGGTGCGCCCCGGATACTGCTCGGCGAGGATCAGGTCGAAGTCGCGGCTGGACACTCCGACCAGCCCGGTCTCCGGGTCGCACTCGGTGACCTCGACCCGAAGCGCCGGATGCCGCTCCCGGAGGGACTCGAGGGCGCGCGGCAGCAGGGAGTGCGCGGTCGACTGGAACACGGCGATGCGCGCGGTGCCCGTCACCTCGGTGAGCGACTCGGCGACCGCGACCTCGGCGTGCTCGAGCTGATCGAGGATGCCGATGGCCTGCGTGACCAGCACGTTTCCCTGCGGCGTGAACTGCACCCCGCGGCCGACTCGACGCAGCAGCGGCACGCCCACGTCGCGCTCCAGCGCGCTCAGCTGCTGCGACACCGAGGCCTTGCTGTACGAGAGGGCGTCGGCGACCGCAGAGAGGGTTCCGCGGCGGGACAGCTCGACGAGCATCCGCAATCGGTTGACGTCGAGCACGGCCGTTCCGTTCGTTCAGCTTAAGTAAACCGAATTCACTCGAATCGGTTGATAGACGGAGCCTACCGAGGGGAAGGACAATGATCCAGCCGCACACGAAACCCCGGTGTGCGCTCTCTTGGAAGGTCCCACCGATGCCTGTCGCCGCCGACACCACCACCCCCCGTACAGAAGACGTCGCCGCCCTGGTGCAGCGCTGGCTCGTCGAGAGCGAGACCCACCCCGTCGAGCCGGCCGCGCAGCGTCTGTCCGAGGTGCTCAAGGACCCGAACGGGCTCGCGTTCACGGTCGGCTTCGTCGACGGCGTGATGCGTCCGGAAGACCTGCGCGTGGCGGGTCGCAAGCTCGCCGAGATCTCGGAGATCACCCCGACCCTCCTGCCCGGCTACCTGCGGGCCGCGATCAAGACCGGCGGCTTCTGGGCGCCGAAGCTCCCCGGTGTCGTCGTGCCGATCTCGCGCCGCGTGCTGCGGGCCATGGTCGGGCACCTCGTGCTCGATGCCACCCCGGCCAAGCTCGGGCCCGCGATCGCGAAGCTGCGCAAGAGCGGAAATCGCCTGAACCTCAACCTGCTCGGGGAGGCCGTGCTCGGCGAGCGCGAGGCCGGGCACCGTCTGCAGGGCACGCGCGACTTCCTGGCCCGCGACGACGTCGACTACGTCTCGATCAAGGTCTCCAGCGTCGTGAGCCAGTTGTCGATGTGGTCGTTCGACGAGGCCGTGGCGGATGTCGTCGAGAAGCTGACCCCGCTCTACGAACTCGCCGCGAAGGCCGAAGCCAAAGGCAAGGCCAAGTTCATCAACCTCGACATGGAGGAGTACCGCGACCTCGACCTGACGATCGCGGCCTTCACGAGCATCCTCGACCAGCCGGGCCTCGAGAACCTCGAGGCCGGCATCGTGCTGCAGGCCTACCTGCCCGATGCCCTCGGTGCCATGCAGTACCTGCAGGAGTGGGCCACGGCCCGTCGCGCGAAGGGCGGGGCGCCCATCAAGGTGCGCGTCGTCAAGGGCGCGAACCTCGCGATGGAAGAGGTCGACGCGGCGATCCACGGCTGGCCGCTCGCGACCTACGGCACCAAGCAGGACTCCGACACCAACTACAAGCGGGTGCTCGACTGGGCGATGACCCCCGAGCGACTGGATGCCGTGCGCATCGGCGTCGCGGGCCACAACCTGTTCGACATCGCCTACACCTGGCTGCTCGCGCAGGCTCGCGGGGTCGCTGACCCTGACAGCGCCGACCCGCTCGTCGAATACGAGATGCTGCTGGGCATGGCGACGGGTCAGGCCGAGGCCGTCCGCAAAGACGTCGGCCGCCTGCTGCTCTACACACCGGTCGTCAACCCGGCCGAGTTCGACGTGGCGATCGCGTACCTGGTGCGCCGTCTCGAGGAGAACGCCAGCCCCGAGAACTTCATGTCGGCGGTGTTCGAGCTGGCCTCCAACCCGACGCTCCTCACCCGGGAGCGGGAGCGCTTCGAGCGCTCGCTCGCCGCCCTCGCCACCGACGAGCCGGAGTTCGTCCCGGCACCCCACCGCGTGCAGGACCGTACCGCGGAAGCTCCCGCCGGCGCGACCGTGGGCTTCGAGAACCAGGCCGACACCGACCCGGCCATCGCCGCGAATCGTGCGTGGGGCCGCGAGATCCTCGGCCGTTCGGTCGGGTCGAGGCTGGGCCTCGACACCATCGCGATCGCCAAGGTCGAGACGGATGCCGAGCTCGACGGCATCTTCGACGCCGCGACCGCGGCCGCTGAGAAGTGGGCCGCCCTGCCCGCCGCCGACCGCGCCGCCGTGCTGCACCGTGCCGGAGACGAGCTCGCCGCGCGCCGTGGACAGCTCATCGAGATCATGGCCCATGAGGCGGGCAAGACCATCGCCGAGTCCGACCCCGAGATCAGCGAGGCCATCGACTTCGCGCACTACTACGCCGAGCGCGCCAAGGATCTCGAGACGATCTCGGGTGCCGAGTTCGTGCCCTCGAAAGTCACCGTGGTCACGCCGCCGTGGAACTTCCCGGTCGCGATCCCCGCGGGTGGCGTGCTCGCCGGCCTGGCCTCGGGATCTGCCGTGATCATCAAGCCGGCCAAGCTCACCCAGCGCTGCGGTGCCGTGATGGTCGAGGCGCTGTGGGCCGCGGGCGTGCCGCGCGACCTGCTCGCGCTCGTCGACCTGGCTTCGCGCGACCTCGGCACACGCCTGGTCGCAGGCCCCGCGGTGGACCGCGTGATCCTCACGGGTGCGTACGAGACGGCTCAGCTGTTCCGCTCGTTCCGCTCCGACCTGCCGCTGCTCGCCGAGACCAGTGGCAAGAACGCGATCATCGTGACCCCCTCCGCCGACCTCGACCTCGCCGCCGCCGATGTGGCCCGCAGCGCGTTCGGGCACGCCGGGCAGAAGTGCTCCGCCGCATCGCTGGCGATCCTCGTCGGATCGGTCGCCGACTCCAAGCGGTTCGAGCGTCAACTGGTGGATGCCGTGACGTCGATGCGCGTCGGTCTGCCCGACGACCCGGCGACGCAGATGGGCCCGATCATCGAGCCCGCGAACGGCAAGCTGCTCACCGCGCTCACGAAGCTGGAGAAGGGGGAGCGCTGGCTCGTGAAGCCGCGCAAGCTCGACGATGAGGGCAAGCAGTGGACTCCTGGCGTCAAGACCGGCGTGCGGGAGGGCTCCTACTTCCACCTGACCGAGTTCTTCGGCCCGGTGCTCGGCATCATGCACGCCAAGGACCTGGACGAGGCCCTGCGCCTGCAGAACGCGGTCGACTACGGCCTGACCGCCGGCATCCACTCGCTCGATTCCGATGAGGTCGCCACCTGGCTCGACCGCGTCGAGGCAGGCAACCTGTACGTGAACCGCGGCATCACCGGGGCGATCGTGCAGCGTCAGCCGTTCGGCGGCTGGAAGCGCTCGGCCGTCGGCGCCGGAGCGAAGGCCGGCGGGCCGAACTACCTCTTCGGCCTCGGCGAGTGGACCCCGGCCGAGCTTCCGGCGGTCGCGCCCGGCGCTGCCGTCGTCCCCGCCGTCGGCGCGCTG
>NZ_JBLVOH010000238.1:10476-11087 GCF_053543675.1 Microbacterium umsixpiens | reverse complement strand
CGACGCGGCGGGTGCCGAGCTCGACGCCGTCGAGGCGGACTGGCTGCAGCGGGCCGCGGCATCCGACGAGCGCGCCTGGGTCGACGAGTTCGGTGCCGTGAGCGACAAGTCCGGTCTCGGGGTCGAGCGCAACCTCTTCCGCTACCGTCCGGTCGCAGTCGACGTGCGCATCGCCGAGAACGCCCCGCTGGTCGACGGCATCCGCGTGCTCGCCGCCGCCCTGCGCAGCGGCAGCCCGTTCACGGTGTCGGCTCCGGCCCTGCCCTCGCGCATCGAGAAGGCGCTTCGTGCGCACGGCGTCACCGTCAAGCACGAGTCGGATGCGGCCTGGACCAAGCGCTACGCGAAGGCAGCGAACTCGTGGCACCGCGTGCGTCTGGTCGGTGGCGACGCCGCAGCGCTGCACGAGGCGCTCGACGGAAGCCCCGATGTGGCGGTCTGGTCGCACGCCGTGACCGGTGCCGGTCGCGTCGAGATGCTGCCCTTCCTGCACGAGCAGGCCGTGTCGATCACGAACCACCGCTTCGGCAACCCGACCACGCTCGCCGACGGCGTGATCTGACCCGGGGCTGACCCGCAGCGCAACAGAGACGCACAACAGAGAAGCGGCC
>NZ_JBLVOH010000238.1:0-10446 GCF_053543675.1 Microbacterium umsixpiens | reverse complement strand
GCGGAGCAGGGGGCTTCTCTGTTGCGCAGTCTCAGGCGCGCAGTGCGTCCCTGAGCTTGACCCGCGAACCCATGCGCAGCAGCGAGTTCTCGTAGATCTTCGCGCCGATGGCGATCGCGGCCACGCAGCTCGCGAGCAGGATCACCAGGCTCAGCATCGGCTCCCACCACTGCGCTTCGCCGACGAACAGGCGCATCGGCATGCCGACCGGGGCCGAGAACGGCACGTACGACATGATCGTCAGCACCAGCGGGTTGTCGTTGAACACGATGACCAGGATGTACGGCGCCATGATCAGCATCGTGATCGGAGTGGTCGTCGACCCGATGTCTTCCTGGCGGGAGACCATCGACGCCGCCGCCGCGAACATCGCCGCCAGCAGGATGAAGCCGAACAGGAAGAACACGGCGAACCAGATGATCGGCGCTCCGAGCGTCGTGAGCACTTCGCGTTGACCGGTGACGATCAGCCCGATCGTGGCGACGGCCGCGAGGGCGAGGATCTGCCCCATCGCGAGCACCGTGTTGCCGATGACCTTGCCGGCCAGCAGTGTGCGCGCCGGGATCGCCGACAGCAGCACCTCGACCACGCGGGTCTGCTTCTCTTCCACGACGCTCTGCGCGATCGTCCCGCCGAAAGTCGCGGCGGCCATCATGAAGACGAGACCGAACGCGATCGCGATGAAGTAGCGCAGGAGCGGGTTCGTCGTGACCGGCTCGAGGATCACGACGTCGGGCGACTGGGACAGCGCCGAGACGAGCGAGCTCGGCGCATCCTGCAGCGCGATGATCGTGTACCCCGAGGGCCCGTCGCCGGGCAGCACCGCGGCGTCGACCTTGTCGTCGCGCACGAGTTCCTCGGCGGCGGCCTGGTCGGCCACCTCGGTGACTTCGAAGCCCGGGATGGCGGAGACGGCGGCGGCGGTCTCCGCGGTCGCGGCGATCGGCGTCGTCTCGGTGTTCTTGCTCGCGAAGCCGCCGAGGATGATGCCGGCGAGGGCGAGCACCAGCAGGATGCCGGTGGAGATCAGGAAGGCCTTGCTGCGCAGCTTCGATCCGATCTCGCGCTCGGCGACGAGCCAGATGCCGTTGGTGCTGCGGACGGGGGCAGGGGTGCTCACTGGATGACCTCCTTGAAGATCTGGGCGAGGGACGGATGCTTCGGCGCGAAGCTGGCGACGTCGCCTCTCTGCACGGCGGACTGCAGCACGCGCTGCGCCGTCTCAGGGCCGTCGGCGTCGAACAGGGCATAGCCGCCCTCGAAGTCGACGACCGTCACACCGGGCTCGGTGCGCAGCCATCCGGCGTCTCCGGCGGAGACGAGCTCGTAGCGGTCACGGGCATGCTCGGCGCGCAGCGCGTCGCGCGAGCCGGAGGCGCGGATCGTGCCGCCGGCGAGGATGACGAGGTCGTCGCACAGGCGCTCGACCACGTCGAGCTGGTGGGAGGAGAACAGGATCGATGCGCCCTTCGCGGCGCTGGACTGCAGCACGCCGGCGACCACATCGACCGCGAGCGGGTCGAGGCCGGAGAACGGCTCGTCGAGGATCAGCACCTCGGGGTCGTGCACGAGCGAGGCGGCGATCTGCGCCCGCTGCTGGTTGCCGAGCGACAGCGACTCGATCGTGTCGTTCAGTCGTTCGCCGAGGCCGAGCTCGGTGAGGAGCTCCGTCGCCCGGTCGGTCGCATCCTGCTTGCCGAAACCGTGCAGGCGGGCGAGGTACACGATCTGCTCGAGCACCTTCATCTTCGGGTACAGGCCGCGCTCTTCGGGCATGTAGCCGAAGCGGCGGCGGTCCGCCGTCGTGAGCGGAGCGCCGTCGAGGTCGACCGTGCCGCCGTCGGAGGACAACAGTCCCAGGACGATGCGCATGGTGGTGGTCTTGCCGGCGCCGTTGCCGCCGACGAAGCCCGTCAGGCGGCCGGGGGCCACCGTGAAGGACACATCGTCGAGCACGCGCCGAGAGCCGTAGCTCTTGGTGATGCCGGAGAGTTCGAGCATTCCTGTCGTCATACCCTCACGCTACGGAGCGCAGGCATCCCGGGGCATCCCCCCTGTGGCGGACCCGCGCCCGTCCACCCCGCGGCTGACCCTGGGCTAGCGACGACCCGCGTGCAGGACCGCGCGGACCAGGAGCCCGGCGACCAGCGCCCAGAACGCGGCGCTGACACCGAGGACGGCGATGCCGGATGCCGCGACCAGGAAGGTGACGACCGCGGGGATCCGTTCGCCCGGATCGTCGATGGCCTGCTGCACGGATGAGCCGAACGCGGCGAACAGCGCGAGGCCGGCGACCGCGGGGATCACGGCGGCGGGCGCGAGCACCACGAGAGCGGCGAAGGCGGCGGAGAACACCGCGAGCACCAGGTACGACGCCCCGGTCGAGACCCCGGCGACCCACCGTCGCTTCGGGTCGGGGTCGGCATCCGGTGAGGCGGCGAGGGCCGCGCTGATCGCTGCGAGGTTGATGGCATGACCGCCCGCCGTCGCCCCGAGCGCGGTGCCGAGGCCGGTGACGAGCATGGCCGGACGCCACGGCACCTCGTACCCGAAGCTGCGCATGATCGCGATGCCCGGGACGTTCTGCGAGGCCATCGTCACGATGAACAGCGGCAGCGCGAGGCCGACCAGCGCGCCCACCGTGAACATCGGCGCCGTGAACTCGAGCCGCGGCAGCAGCACGGCGGGGTCGAACGGGGCGCCTTCGTCCACCGTGGAAGCGCCGATCAGTGAGACCGCGACCACGACGGCAGCCGCGACGAACGCGAGCGGAACCGCCCACCGCGGCGCGAGCCGGGCGAACACCAGCCAGGTGAGCACGACCGGAATGACGCCCCACGGGTTCGCGACGATGCCGGTGATCGGAGCCAGGCACAGCGGCAGCAGCACGCCGGCCAGCATCGCCTGCGCGATCGACGGCGGGATGCGGGCGATGAGAGCTCCGAGTGCCGGCCACAGCGCCGTGAGCAGGATCAGTGCGGCGGCCACGAGGAAGGCCCCGACCGCCGCCGGCCAGCCGCCCTCGACGGTGCCCGTCGCCACCAGCAACGCGGCACCGGGTGTGGACCACGCGACCGTGATCGGCATCCGATACCGCCACGCGAGCACGACGCACGCGAGGCCCATCATCAGGCTCACGGCGAGCAGTCCGCTCGCCGCTTGGGCCGCATCCGCCCCGACCGCATCCAGACCCGTCAGCACGACCGCGAACGAACTCGTGAATCCGACGAGTGCCGTCACCACCCCCGCCAGGATCGGGCGGGACAGGGGTGCGGTTTCGGGCATGGCTCCGAGGTTATCGCGGAGGCGTATCGGCTCGCCTACGCGAGGCCCATGCGGTGCGCGAGCACGACGGCCTGCACGCGATCGCGGGCGCCGAGCTTCTGCAGGATGCGCGAGACGTGCGTCTTGACCGTGGCCTCGCCGATGTACAGCGCCCGCGCGATCTCGGCGTTGCTGCGCGCGTCGGCGAGCAGGGTCAGCACCTCGGCCTCACGGTCGGTGAGCGGCTCGGCGAGGGCGACCCTGGGCGCAGGGGTGCCCGTCGGAGGCGTGGAGTAGGTGGCCGGTGCGGGGGTCGCGGCGAACCGCGCGAGAACCCGACGCGTCACCTCGGGGGCGAGCATCCCGTCGCCGGCCGCCAGAGCGCGGACGGCGGCGATCAGATCCTCGGCGCCGGCGTTCTTGAGCAGGAATCCGCTGGCTCCGGCATCCAGCGCCTGGTACAGGTAGTCGTCGCGGTCGAAGGTCGTGACGATCGCGATGGCCGCCGCGACCGCGGGATCGGTGACGATGCGACGGGTCGCCTCGATACCGTCCATGTCGGGCATCTGCACATCCATCGTGATCACGTCGGGATGGAGGGCGGATGCCTGCGCCACGGCCTCTGCTCCCGATGAGGCCTCGCCGACCACCGTGATGTCGGGCTGGGTGTCGAGGATGGTGCGGAAGCCGGCGCGCAGCAGCGCGTGGTCGTCGACCAGCAGCACGCGGATCGGTTCGCTCATCGCACGCTCGATCCGGTCGGTGTCGGGAGTGGCACGCGGGCGCGCACACGCATCCCGCCCAGCGGTCGAGACGTCACCTCGAGCGTGCCTCCGGACGCGGCGGCGCGCTCCCGCATGCCCAGCTGGCCGAGCCCCGGGCGGAGTTGGGCGACCGTACGCCCGGTGTTGACGATCTCGACCTCCACGCCGTCGTCGTCGTAGCGCACGCGGACGTCGGCGGTCGCTCCGCTGCCGGCGTGACGGCGGGCGTTCGTGAGCGACTCCTGGGCGATGCGGTACAGGTTCACCGCGACCAGCGACGGCACGGGCACGGGTTCGCCGATCACCGTGTAGTCCGTGGGCAGCCCGGCCTCGGTCGACGCCTCCACGAGCTCGGCGATGTCGTCCAGGGCGAGGGTGGATGCCGCGTCCGTCGTCTCGCCGCCCGGTGTGCGCAGGGTCTCCAGCAACTGGCGCAGTTCGTGGATCGCGTCGCGGGCAGAACCCTCGACGCCGGAGAGGATGCGGGCGGCTTCCGCGGGATCGCGCTCGAGCACGAGACGCGCGGCGCCGGCTTGCACGCCCATCACCGACACGTGGTGGGCGACGACGTCGTGCAGCTCGCGGGCGATGCGCACCCGGTCGAGGGCGACGGCCTGCGCCGCGGTGACCTCGCGCTCGCGCTCCAGTTCGACGGTGCGCTGCTCGAGCACGGCCAGCTGCGCAGCTGCCGCCCAGGAGCGCTCGCCGAAGTAGTAGGCACCGCCGAAGTAGAGCACATTCAGCAGCAGCTGGATGAGCATGAAGGCGACGTACGGCGACATGGCTCCGGCGGCGACATCGGCCTTGTCGGCCTCGCTGATCGCGTCGCGGTACATCGTGATGATCAGCCACACGAACATACCCACGATGATCCCGACGCGTACGAGCATCGCGCGACGTCGGTCGTTCATCCACGCACCGACCGTGTACAGCGTGAGGAACATCACGATGTTGCCGACGTAGATCTCGGGGACGCGGATGGTGACGGCCGTGAAGTACGCCGCGGCCACGATCACGGCGGCGGTACCCGGCCAGCGGCGGCGGAACGCGAGGGGAGCGGTGGCGACGACGGCGTAGACGAGTGCCCACCACAGGGGTGCCTGCTCGTCGCCGTAGATCTCCGCGATCGAGGAGAGCCCCGCGCTCAGCACCGCGCCGACGAACATGACGGCGGCGAGGATGACATCGGCTCGTCGCTCGCGCGCGGTCGGCGTGCGGGTGAACGCAGGGGCAGGCATCCCTCCACCGTAGAGCGGCGACCGCCTCCCGGCATCCCCCGAGCGGCGGATCGGAGAGGGGCTGGTAGGCGGGATTCGCTTGTTATTGACTGACTGACATGAGCGCTGACAAGACCGAAGACGCATCCGGCCGCATCCTGATCGACCTCTTCATGACCCTCGACGGTGTCGCGCAAGGACCGGGCGGCGTCGGCGAAGACACGTCGGGTGGTTTCCGCTTCAGCGGCTGGCAGGCGGGATACCCGTCACCCGGTATGGGCGCCGAGGTGGACGACGGGATGCGGGGCCTCGATGCGCTGCTGCTCGGTCGCCGGACGTACGACATCTTCGCGTCGTACTGGCCGCAGCACACCGATGGCCCCGAGGGGCACATCGGCAGGCTGTTCGACCGCGTCCCGAAGTATGTGGCGACGAGAGATGCCGATCTCGCGCTCGACTGGCAGGGCAGCACCCGGGTGGGGGATGACCTGGCGGCAGAGGTCGCGGCGCTGCGGGCCGCCCATCGCGAGGTGCATGTGATCGGCAGCATCGACTTCGTGCACACGCTGCTCGCCGAGGGGCTCTTCGACGAGCTGAACCTCTGGGTCTATCCGATCCTGCTCGGCACCGGCAAGAAGGTCTTCGACGACAACGCGCTGCCGTCAGTGCTGCGGCTCTCGCAGCCGCCGATCACCGACGAGGCCGGCGTGATGTTCCTCCGCTACGGCCGGACCGATCGCGTGCCGGAGGTCGGGACCTTCGGGTAAACACGAACGCAGGGTTGATCACGCGAATCGACTATTCCGCTCCGTTGCCCTGAGCCGGTAGATTCAGGGCAGATGCTGCCGAGCGATCGGCGGCTTTTCGAGGTCGAACGCGACGGCACGGTGCCGCGCGCCACCTCGCTTCGGAGGGTGGGGAACATGGCGCGACGTCGCGCATTCATTCAGGCTGTCATCGGTGGGGTCGCGGCTCTCGCCTTGGCCTTCGGCGGTGCCACATCAGCGATGGCTGCCGATTCAGGCGACTCGGTGTCAGAGGCGGTGACGTGGAGCGCCGAAGGAACGGGTGCGGTGGACATCAGCGTGGCCGAGGCGAGTGAACCGGAGGCGAGCGATCCGGTCGCGCCGGAGGAAACCGAGCCGGCCGCGCCCGAGGAAACCGAGCCGGCCGCGACCGGGGAAACAGCGCCTGCCGTGCCCGCGGTGAGCGCGCCTGCCGTGCCCGCGGTGAGCGCGCCCACGGTGAGCGCGCCCGCCGCGCCCGCGGGCGTCTCGACGGGATCGATCAGCGGCGTGGTCACCCAGGAGGACGACGGCACTCCGCTCGCCGGGGTGCTGGTGTCGACCGGTGGTGAGGGGACGCCCTGGGTGGAGGACTACACGGACGAGTCCGGTGCGTACTCCCTGACGGGGCTCGCCCCCGGCTCCTACCTCGTGTCCTTCTTCCCGGTAGGCACCGACCTCCAGCGCGAGTATTGGAAGGACACCGCCATCTGGAGCGACGGCACGTTGGTCGTCATCGGTGAGGGGACGGCAGTCACCGGCATCGATGCGTCGTTGAAGCGCGGCGCGACCATCTCCGGTGTCGTGACGACCGCCAGAGACGGCTCTGCACTCGCCGGCGTGACGGTGAACGCCCTCGACCAGCATGAGATCGTCGGCGCAGCTCAGACGGGAGCCGACGGCTCATACCGCATCGAAGGGCTGAGCGAGGGGGAGTACGTCGTGCAGTTCCTCTCGCCGGACGGGGAACAGCTCGCCACGGAGTACTGGCAGAACGTGTACGGGTACGACGCGGCGACTGCGGTCTCCGTGACGGGCACCGAGACAGCGGCCGGCATCGACGCGGCGCTCGACGCGGTCGGCCACATCGAAGGCACGGTGACGCAGGAGGGCCGGGAGGTCCCCATGGCGACGGTATGGATCAGATCGACGAACGGCGACGGATACATCTCCGGTCACTCCGTCGAGGGCGACGGGACCTATTCGGCAGCGCTCCCGCCGGGAACCTACGTCGTCGAATTCCGCTCTTTCAGCGACGAACACGCGGATGAGTACTGGGAGAACGCGCGCACCATCGAGGAAGCGACTCCGGTCGTGGTGGGTTCGAGCCAGCGTGTCACGGGCATCGATGCCGTGATGGACCGCGCCGGCCTCATCTCCGGGAGCGTATCGATCGACAGTGACGACGTGCGGGGGATCCTCGTCGAAGCGTGGCAGGGCGACCGACTCGTCGGTTCCGCACAGGCCGACTACCTCACGGGCGAGTACACGCTGCGCCTGCTGCCGGGGACGTACATCCTCAAGGCGTCGGCAGAGTTCCTCGACGGCTCCACGCTTACGGCGAAGCCACAGTACTTCGACGGTGTGACGACCGCTGCACAAGCGACACCCGTCCCCGCAGTCGTCGGTACGCCGGTGAACGGAGTCGACTTCACGCTCGTCCCCGTGGAGGTGCAGCCCCAGCCGATGCCGACGCTGGAGCTCTCGGTGGGCTCGATCCAGGCGGGCAAGGACATCACCGTCTCCGGCACCGGCTTCGCGCCGGGAGCGACCATCGCGTTCGAGCTGCGCTCCGACCCCATCGCGCTCGGCACCCTCACCGCCGACGCGGATGGTGTCCTCCGGGGATCCCTGCGGATTCCGGCCAGCGCACCAGCGGGCACGCACAGTCTCGTCGCGCTGTCGGGCGGCGCCGTGATCGCGAGCGCGACACTCGTGGTGACAGCGGCGGCAGAGGCCGGCGGTGGCGCTGCGGTGACCCCGGGAACGCGACTGGCGGCCACCGGGGCGGAAACCCCGACCGCGATCATCGCGCTCGGCGTCATGCTCGCCGTCCTGGGTGGACTGCTCGTGCGTCGGCGCCGCGTCGAGAGCTGAACTCAGCCGAGCAGCCGCTCGATCACCTGAGCAACGCCGTCGTCGTCGTTCGACGCGGTCGTCTCGTCGGCCGCGTCCTGAACCACGGGTTCCGCATGGGCCATGGCGACACCGCGCCCGGCCCAGCGCAGCATCTCGACGTCGTTGAGCGCATCGCCGAACGCGACGACGTCGGCGCGGTCGATGCCGAGGTGCTCGCACAGACGGGCGAGGCCGGTGGCCTTCGTGACGCCCTCGGCCATCACCTCGACGAACGGAGCGCCGGACAGGGTCACCTCGAACCCGGTCAGCCCGAGGCTGCGCAGCGTGTCGAAGAGCGCGGCAGGGGCGAGTTCCGGATGCCGGATGACGAGCTTCAGGCTCGGCGCCGCGAGCACGTGCTCGAGCGGCACGCCACCCATCGTTCGAGGGTCGCGCTTGTGGTCGGAGAGTTGGGCGATCTCGGCGTAGCCGTCCTGCGCCACGAAGGTCTCCCCGCCCTCGCGCACGCTCGCGAACAGCAGGCCCGGGATGCTGGCGCGCAGCGCCTCGACCAGCGTGCGGATCGTGTCGGCGGGAAGCTCTTCGGCGAACAGCATCCGCCCGTCGTCCAGGCGCACGGCATAGGCGCCGTTGCTGCACAGCGCCCAGCCGTCGAAAACCGCATCACCCGCGATCGCCCGCAGCCCGATCGGCTGACGTGCCGTGACGGGGACCACAGGGATGCCGCGGTCGCGAGCCGCGTCGAGCGCCTCGCGCGTGCGCGGCGTGACAACGGACGAGGAGTCGAGCAGCGTGCCGTCGAGATCGGTGGCGATCAGCCGCACGGTCACAGGAACGACCGTCAGGAGAAGATCATCGGAAGATCGTCGTCGTCATCGGCGCCGCCGAAACTGAGGTCGACCACCACGGGAACATGGTCGCTGGGCTGCTCGCCCTTGCGCTCGTTCCGGTGGATCGACGCGCCGGTCACAGCCTCGGCGAGCGTGCGCGAGCCCAGGACGAAGTCGATGCGGATGCCCTCGTTGCGCGGGAACTTCAGGCGCTGGTAGTCCCAGTACGTGTATCCCTCGGGCAGCAACGGGCGCACGACGTCGGTGACCCCCGCGTCCTGGAACGCGAAGAACGCGTCGCGCTCCTGCGGGGACACGTGCGTGGACCGGCCGACGACGATGTCGGGATCGCCGTTGTCGTGGTCGAACGGGATGATGTTGAAGTCGCCCACCAGAGCGAGCGGCAGATCGGGGTTCGCCGAGAGCTCGGCCGCCGTCGACTTCTTCAGCTGCTCCAGCCAGTGCAGCTTGTAGAGGTAGTGCGGGTCGTCGAGCGAACGGCCGTTCGGCACGTACAGGCTCCACACCCGAACCCCGTCGACCATCACGCCGAGCGCGCGGGCCTCGAGCGGAGCATCCGGGCCCTCATGCCCCTTGGCGAAGCCCGGCATCCCGTCGAACGCCGTGCGCACGTCGGTGATCGGCAGGCGGCTCGCGATCGCGACGCCGTTCCACTGGTTCAGCCCGTGCACCTCGACGTGGTACCCGGCCTCTTCGAACGGTCCGTAGGGGAACTGCTCGGGCTTGCACTTGATCTCCTGCATCGCCAGCACGTCGATGTCTTCACGGACGGCGAACTCGACGGTGCGGGTGACGCGGGTGCGGATGGAGTTGACGTTCCAGGTGGCCAAGCGCATGCATCCAGCCTAGAGCCCACCTCCTACACTGGATGCCGTGACCGCACTCGACGCAGACCGCCAGACCCTCCTCGACCTGATCAAGGACGAGGCGGTGTTCCACGGCGACTTCACCCTCTCCAGCGGCAAGAAGGCGACGTACTACGTCGACATGCGCAAGCTCACCCTGGACCACCGCGCCGCCCCCGCGATCGGCCGGATCATGCTCGACCTGATCGGCGACCTCGAGGTCGTGGCCGTCGGAGGCCTCACGCTCGGCGCCGCCCCGATCGCGAACTCCGTGCTGCACGCCTCGGTCGCCACCGATCGCCCGCTCGACGCGTTCGTGGTGCGCAAGGAGCCCAAGGACCACGGTCGTGGCCGCCAGATCGAAGGGGCAGACGTCAAGGGCAAGCGGGTCGTCGTGCTCGAAGACACCTCGACCACCGGGCAGTCGGCGCTCAAGGCCGTCGAGGCGCTGCGCAAGGAAGGCGCCGAGATCGTCGCCGTCGCCGTGATCGTCGACCGCAAGACCGGGGCGCAGGCGGCCATCGAAGCCGAGGGACTCGAATGGCGCGCCGCCTTCGACCTCGACGACCTCGGACTCGACCCCCAGTGACGCGCTACGCGCTGGCCGTCGACGTCGGCGGCACGAAGATGGAGGCCGCGCT
>NZ_JBLVOH010000237.1:0-11585 GCF_053543675.1 Microbacterium umsixpiens | reverse complement strand
GCAGACGAGGGGGGAGCGCCACGGCGGCCCAGATGGCGACGTTCTCCGTGCTCGGCCACTCGCTGTCGGAGTGATCACCAGCCGAGGAGGGCGAGTGCGCCGGTTGCCGCGGCGGCGATGAGGCTCGTCCACAAGACGATCGCGACGACCTGCCACAGGATCACCCATCGCTTGCTCACCCCGGACGCGACGAAGAACGCCGCCGTCAGCATCGTGGGCAGGGCGAGCGGAGCCAGGATGCTCGCGCCGGGAACGCCGAAGCGCACCAGCCAGCGACCGAGCTTGGCCCGTCCCTTCGTCTTCCGTGACGGCTTCTCCGGATCCGCGTCGCTCGGCGACGTTCCGCCGGAAGCCGTCGCCGTGCCAGATCCGCCGACGAGGGATGGCTCGAGGCGCATCGCCTCGGCGCGGGCTGCTTTCCGCGACACGACGCCCGCTCTCATGCGTGCGCCGAGGAAGACCACTCCGATGACGCACAGGATGTTTCCCGCCGCCCCTGCGACCGCGGCGACGATCGGGTTGATCCCTGCGAGGATGCCGAGGCCGGCGGCGCCTTCACCCTCGATGTAGGGGATCGCACCCGCCAGCATGACGAGAAGCGGCTGCAGGAACTCCGGCAGCTGGTCGATGGCACTCTGCAGCCACTCGTACGGGTTGTCCACCATGGCGGTGTCTCTTTCTCTTCAGGCGCGGCCGGAAGCCGGCGCGGGGCACGAGAAGCAGTACAGACCCTGTTCCCCGCACAGGGTCAAGCGACCTCGGCAGATCGACGTCGGGTCTTGACCCTGTTCCGAGAACAGGGTCTTGAATGGTGCTGAGCGCCACGACCGAGACCCCGGCCCTGCGTGCCGACAGAAGGATGGACGGATGCCCTGGAGTACGAGTGAACTCGCCGAGCTCGCGGGGACGACCGTGAACACGGTGCGTCATTACCACCGCTCCGGGCTGCTCGAGGAGCCGGAGCGGATGTCGAACGGCTACAAGCAGTATCGCGCCCGGCACCTCGTCCGGCTGCTGCAGATCCGGCGGCTCCGTGACCTCGGCGTCCCGTTGGCCCAGATCGAGTCCGTCGGCTCTGCGGGGGACACCACGAAAGAGGCGCTGCTCGCGATCGATGCCGACCTCGCCGCGAGCATCGAGCGGCTGCAGCGGGCACGGGCCGAGATCCGCGCCATCGTCGACGGAGCATCGACGACCGACCTGCCTGCCGGGTTCGAGGACGTCGCGGGGAGACTGTCGACCACCGAGCGGTCGCTCATGCTCGTCTACGAGCAGCTGTACGACACGGAGGCGATGGCGGATCTGCGCACGATGGTCGAGACGGAATCCGACGACGGCAGTGCAGAGTTCGAAGCGCTCACGGTGGAGGCGGATGACGAGACGCGTCAGCGCGTGGCGGAGATGTTCGCGCCGGTGATCGCGCAGCACCTCACCGACTACCCGTGGCTCAGCGAGCCGACCGAGCATCTGTCGAAGGGCCCGCGCGTCACGGCGCAGGCTTTCCTGGAGACCGTCGGTGGGCTGTACAACGAGGCGCAGCTCGACGTGCTCGGCCGAGCATCCGCGCTCGCCAGGGAGCAGGCGTTCGGGTCGAGCGCCGCACCGAGCGACGACGCTGCATCAGCCGACGCTGCACTCGCCGATGCCGCACCCGAAGAAGGAGAGAGATGATGACGGACCAGCCCGACGCCCGCTCCACGAACGATTCGCCCGACCCGCACCTCGGCGAGCCCCTGCTCGTCGAAGACGTGCTGCTTCTGCTCTTCCAGCCTGATTCGGGGTCCATCGCGGGGGAGAACATCCTCTTCTACGTCCTCGGCGGCGCTGCTCTGGGCGACCTGGCGCTGCAGGAGCGGATCGAGGTGCGCAACGAGGGAGCGCTCACGAGCCGCATCCACGCGCTCGACGCTCACGCCGCGCCCGACGAGCTGCTCGTGCCCGGGCTCGAGTACATCGAACGGAAGCCGCGCGATGCGCAGACGGTGCTCGCGGCGATCGGTCCGAACCTCCGTGCACCGGTGCTCGACCGCCTCGTGGAGCGCGGCGATCTCATCAGGGAACACGGCAGATCGCTCGGAATCTTCCCGACGACGAAGCTCGTCCTGGGAAGCGACCGACGTGCCGTGTTGATCGAGCGGGTGCGCTCCGTGCTGACCGACGGCGAGACACCCGACATCCGCACCGCCGCGAGCATCGCCCTCCTGTCCGCGAGCGGAACCCTGCCGCAGTTCCACAGAGAGATCCCGTGGGGCGGCGACGTCTACATGCGCGCCAAGGCGATCGAGCGCGGCGACTGGGGTGCCGCGGCCGCGGCTGAGGCCGTGGCCCGCACGATGAGCGCGGTGCTCACGAACGCGATCATCGCCGCCCTCGCCCTCCCCAAGAACTGACAGGGGCAGGGGCGGGACTCGGTCGTCAGCGCAAGTCGGCGGTGTTGGTCCGCGCGGACGACTCTTCGTCGATTGCGCGCCGATCCGTGGCCGGGACGAGGGTGCGCAGAAGTACGCCGTAGAGGAGAAGCGCGGCGAGGAGAATCAGCCATCCGTTGAGCGTGGCTCTCTCCGCGCTTCCTGCTGCATATGTGAGCCCCGCAGGGACGAGCCACAGTGCCATCCCGATTCCTGCGAAGAACCCCGACCAGGTGAGGACTTCGCGCTTCGTGCGCAGGCGGTGAGATGTCCGCAGAACGACGATGGCGCCGACTGCGCCGGCGGCTGCGGCGATGCCCTGCGCGAGTCCATAGGCGGCACCCGTCGCGATGAGGCCGTCGACCCTTCCTCGAGCGTCCCAATGGAACGCGATCTGCGAACCGAGTTCGTCCTTCCAGAGGATGTACGTCACCACGATCACGATGGCGGGGAGGAAGCCGGCGAGGGCCGCCGTGATGCGGCGAGCGAGTGACATCTCTCACACTCCAGTCCTGGTGACGTCTCTACCTCTGAAGACGAGATCGTGCTGACGCGCGAACTCGATGACTCCATCCGATCGCACTGCCCTCGCCCGCAGATCCCCCGCAGGGCGGACTTCTCAGATACTCCGAGACGCTTCCTGTCCGTCGTTAGAGGGACAGTGTGTAGATTGCAGGACGTGGACCTCTCCGACATCCTCGCCGCCCTCGGTCTCATCCTTCTCGCGCTCGGAGGCGGAACGTTTTGGTCGTTCTCGACCGGCGTGATGCCCGGCCTGGGCCTCACGGATGACGACACGTTTGTGTCGTCGATGAGGTCGATCAACCGTGCGGTCGTGAACCCGCTGTTCCTGCTGCCGATCTTCCTGCCGCCGGTCCCGCTCGTGTGGGCGGGGCTCCTCGATCTGGATGACCCGCGCGGATGGATGCTGGTCGCGTCGGGCGTCGTCTTCTTCGTCGGGGTCATCGTCGTCACGGGCGCCGGCAACGTCCCGTTGAACAATGCCCTGGACGGCTCGACGTCATCGTCGACGGCTGCGCGCGCGGTGTTCGAACGACGCTGGAACGCGCTGAACGGCGTGCGCTCCCTCTCGTCGGTCGTGGCGATCGTGCTCGCGGTACTGGCACTCGTGGTCTGAGCGCGAGGATGCGGAGTCGCGGTGTCGCGCTCCAATAGGCTTCGGGGCATGACGACTTTTCGCCGCGCCGCCGTTGTGAGCGTGTCCCTCGCCGCCATCACCTTCCTCGCCGCAGCGTGCGCGCCGTCCGCTGACGTGCAGGAGAAGCCGACCACGGATCCCGCCGGGGCCGGATGCGACGTGGACGAGTCCGCTCTCGGCGCTGCCGCAGCATCCAAGGTCGTCACAGACGAGCGGGGCGGCTACTGCCATCTCGAGGTCGATCTCGCTCAGGTGGAATTCACGCCCCTCGAGGATGTCCGCGCCGGCACCTGGGCATCTGAGACCGGCATCACGTGGAGCGACGAGGCGCCCGCGCTCGACGCGGAGGCCATCGAGATGTCGCAGCGCATGAGCGCGGAGTGGGTCGTCGGCGACTTCCTGGACGGACCGGCGATCGAGCTGTCGGCCGACGACTACTCCGCATGGATCGAGAGCACCGACCTCATCGGCGAGGACTGGCGTGCGGGTTATCTGTCCGAATGGAACGACAACGGCTCGACCGGTGGGTTGACGGTGACCCCGTTCACGACGCCCCTCGTGCGGGACGACGCCGCGCGGGTCTCGCAGATCGCGCTCTCCCCGTCGTCGACGAGCGTCCTCGATGTCGAGGGGCGCACGTTCGTGGAGACCTGCTACGACGTCACCGCCGTCTATCACGGTGAGGGCGAGGCGACTTTCGACTTCTCGGGCAAGGCGTGCTCCACGTTCCCGCACGACGGCACCACGATCAACCGCGTTCTCGAAGGCACGCACGGGGGCTTCACCGTCACCGACGAGTCGGGAACCGTCATCGCCGAAGAGCAGGACAGCTGAGCCGGAGCGACCTCAGCGTGGATGCGCTGATAACCTTATCAAGGTTGCGGCACGTTGATAATGTTATCAACATGCGTGATGCACTCGACAACCCCTTCAGCCCTGGCTCTGACACCATCCCCGAGGTGTGGGCAGGACGCACCGCGCAGTTGAGTGACTGGCGCGATGTTGTGCGTCCTCGCCGCCTCGCGGGTCTACCGGAGCGCGGCAGAACGATCCTCGGGGAGCCGGGGCTCGGGAAGTCGACGCTGGTGCGACGCATCGCTCAGGAAGCATCGCGTGCCGGCGACTGGGTCACCCCGCAGCTGCGCATCCCCACCGGAGCTGACCCTCTGAAGCTCGTCGCCGGAGCCGTGCTGAAGCTCGCGACCGACGCGGGACTCTCCTCGTCGCGTGAGAAGCGCATCGGCGATGCCATCGCACGCGTGCAGGCCGTCGCCGTCTCCGGCATCTCCCTCACGCTTCGCGGTGTCGACGGGCCCGAGCCCTTCACGGCTCTCACCGAGCTGCTGATCGAAGTCGGTCTCGCCGCGATCGCCAACGGCCGTGCCATGGCGCTGATCCACATCGACGAGGTGCAGAACATCACCGATGAAAAGGCGCTGTCCCAGCTGCTCATCGCACTCGGAGACGCCCTCACGCACCAGGTCGAGGTCGCCGTGCCCGGTGGCGCACGCGTCAGCCGCTCGTTGCCGATCGCCGTCTACCTCACCGGCCTCCCGGATTTCGAAGACATGGCTGGTGCCCGCATGGGGGCGACCTTTGCCCGCCGTTTCAAGACCACCACTCTGTCGGCCATCGACGACGAGGATCTCGCCCAAGCGCTCCAGGAGTTCGTCCTCGAGGGGTGGGCAGTTCCCGACGGCGCCGGCGGTTCCACTCGCGTGCGGATGGACCCCGACGCGGCAGCGCTCATCGTCGACGTCTGCCGCGGAGAGCCGTTCCTGTTCCAGCTTGCCGGTGAGCAGTCCTGGTACGCAGATTCCACTCCGACGATCACCGCAGACCAGGTCCGCCGCGGCTGGCAGGGCGCGCAACGGGAAGCGACCGCGCACGTGGAACGGATCCTCGAACGACTCCCCGCCAGAGAGCGCCAGTTCCTCCAGGTGATGTCAGAGCTGCCTGCCCCGGAGCGCACAGCCACCCGCATCGCCGAGGCGATGGGGTTCTCGAAAGTGACCGAGGTGGGCCCCACAGCCCAACGCCTGGACACCGTGCGCGGCGTCATCGACAGGGGCAAGCCCTACAGCTTCCGGCACCGCGCCGTCGAGGCCTACCTGACCAGCGAGTGGCCGAGGGTCTGAGCGACGGACAGATCTCAGTCGAATTCGTGCAGGTCTGAGGTCATGTCGCCGCCGGCGTCTCCGGTGTTCACCGTGCCCTTCGGCTCGAACAGGATCGCGTGCACCTCGTCGGTCGCCTTCGGGCAGTGCTCGACTCCGCGCGGCACGACGAACACGTCGTTCGGGTTCAGAACGACATCGCGGTCGCGGAGCTGGATCGTCAGCTGACCGCTCACGACCATGAACAGCTCATCGGTGTCGGGGTGGGTGTGCCAGACGAACTCGCCCTGCAGCTTGACCACCTTGACGTCGTAGTCGTTGATGCTGGTGAGCCGATGCGGCTGCCAGTGCTCGTCGATCGTGGAGAGAGCTTCGAGCACGTTGCGAACATCGTCTGCCATGCGCTTCAGCGTAGCCGCGGCGTCATCGGCGGGATCTGTCGAGCTACCTCGCAGCGCCCACGCGGACGAACTCCCGAATGTCCGTAGCCAGCGCGACCCGGGGCGCCTCGCCGAGATAGGGCATGTGGCCAGAGCCGTAGACCTTCAGGTGCACGCGTGAGCGATCGAACCGGAAGCGGGTGAAGGTGAACTCGGTCGCCGCCCTGGTCGTGACGAGGTCGTACTCGCCCACGCCGATCATCAGCTCGAAGCGCTCGTCGCGACGGACCGCCTCGGTGAAGTCGCCGAAGCAGTTGCTGTGGGGTGAGTCGTGCCCGTCCCAGTCCCAACCGCCCATCGCGAGACGGAAGTCGATGGCACGGTACTCGTCGTCGCTCGCGTATCCGAGTTCCTCGCGCAGATAGTGCTGGATCGCTCCGGTGAACTGCGGAGCGTAAGCGCCCATCGCCGGGTCGTCGGCGACCGGGTCGGAGCCGGCACCGTCGGCGGCGAGCGTGTAGCGGCTGTCGTACATTCCGAGATGGCGACCCTGCTCACGCAACGCGAGCCGGGCGAAGGCATCCGGGCTGATACGCAGATCGTGCTCGATGAGCACCTGCGCGGGGAGTCCGAGCAGCCCGCCCATGCGTGCCGCGAGGGCCTCCCGCTCCGCGACGTCCAGGTGCGTTCCGGCGACGAGCGCCGGGAGCAGCTCGGTGCGGGCGAAGTCCGAGACGTCGTCATCGGAGAGGTCGGAGACGGCACCGTGGTGGCGCGCGGTGTGCACGAGCGTGGGGAACTCCAACGCCGCCTGGACGTCGCTGCTCCAGGCGGGCTCGCCGAGTCCGAACGCCGGCCCGAGCACGATCGCACCGTTCAGCGAGGTCGCCCTCGTGGTGCCTCCGCGCATCGGGCCGCCGTTCGCGAGACGCGACATGCGCGCCGCGCGATGCGTGCCGTAGCTCTCGCCCATCACGAAGCGCGGCGACTGCTCCCGACCGTTCCGCCGCACCCACCGGCCGATGAACTCCAGAGTCGCGCGGGCATCCTGCTCCACACCGTGGAAGCGTTCACGATCGGCATCCGGGTGGATCCTGCTGTAACCGGTGCCGGGCGGATCGATGAACACGAGGTCCGCGGCATCGAGCGGAGAGTCGTCGTTGTCGACGAGTGCGAACGGCGGAGCCATCCGCGGATGCAGCGTGTCGGCGTCGGCCACCCGCCGAGGGCCGAGGCCCAGGTGCAGCCACACCGATGACGAGCCGGGGCCGCCGTTGAAGGCGAACAGCACGGGGCGCGCGGCGCGTTCGTCGTCGGTCAGGTCGGTGCGGATGTACTCGGTGAAGACGTAGCGCGCACCGGGGCCGTCTTCACCGTCGGAGACGTCGATCTCCCCGACGGTGCCGCGGTACTCGATCTCGGCGCCGCCGATGCGCGCCTTCCGGACCGGGGCGGTCACTCGTGGCCGCCCGTCACGAAGTCACGCAGGTCGGCGTTGAGCTTCACGATCGTGTCTCTCTCGCTGTACATCATGTGACCGCCGTCGTACCAGTGCGAGACCACACGATCCCGCGGCAGGTCCCACTGGCGAAGAAGATGATCCGCCGAGCCGATGGTGGTGAGGGAATCGTAGATCCCGGTGCCGATGAACAGGCGCCCGGTCGGCATCTGCTTCATCCACCGGCTCAGACGTGCCGGGTACGGGTAGGTGTGGAACGGCGACGGCTTGCCCATCGACATGAACAGGGCGCCGCCCTGATCCGCCCATTCCCACTCCCTGGCGGCGTTCGCGTCGTGGACGAGATAGGGGATGCCGGGGGTGTCGTCGAAGAGCTCCTCGAAGAGCTGCACGAACGCCGCGGTGTAGCGAGGGGAGAGATGCGTGCCGGCCGCGTCGAGTCCGAGCTCGCCGAAGCCGGGGTCGGTCGCGGGGGAGGTGTAGCGGCTGTCGTTCACGCCGACCTCGAGCCCGCGATCTCGAAGCAGTCGCTTGCGGAAGTCGGTCTTGGAGATCCAGAGGCGGGACCGGACCAGTTCTTCTGCGGGGATCCCGATCATGCCGGACAGGCGGGCGGCCACAGCCTGCAGCTCGGCGCCGGGCAGCGACGTCCCCTGCAGCATGGCGGTGGCGAGGTCGCCCCAGGCGTAGTCGAGCGCGGCGTGGATGGCGTCCTCGACGGACTCGTGCTCGCGTGATCCCGCTCCGTGGTACCAGGCGACCGCGGCCTTGTACGGCACGTTCGCCAGGGCGCCGGGCACGTTGCCGGGGCGCTCGGCCGTCTCTTGGATGTTGACCGCCTGGCCCAGCAGCGCGATGCCGTCCAACGGCACCGTCGACATGCCGTGTGCGCTCGACGCGAGGAACGCGGCCCGGTGGGTGCCGTAGCTCTCGCCGAGGAAGTACTTCGGAGAATCCCAGCGTCGATGCCGGGCCACCCACTCGGTGAGGGCCCGGGCGAACGCCTCGGCATCGCCCTCCATGGAGAAGAAGGGAGCGAGGTCTGCGCCCTCCGCCACCGTGCCGAAACCCGTCCCCGGAGCGTCGATGAACACCAGATCCGCGGCATCCAGCAGCGACGACGGGCTCTCCTCGATGCCGTACGGAGCGCGGACACCCGACTCCAGGTCGGCGGGGATCTGGGCGCGGAACGGGCCGATGCCGCTCAGGTGCAGGTAGCTGGACGCGGCGCCGGGGCCGCCATTGGTGAGGAACAGCACGGGGCGGCGCCGACGAGTCTCGGCGTCGGTCTCGGCGATGTACGAGAACGCCGACAGCGTGCCGACCTGGGTGCCGTCGGCCGTGCGCAACGGGATCTGCTCGAGGCTCATCGCGTAGTCGATCGGGCGTCCGTTGCAGGTGGCGGAGCGGATGACGCGTCGTTCGTCCACGAATCCCTATTCCTCTTCGTTCGAGGCGTCCGCGGATTCCTCGATCTCGTTCAGATAGTTGTAGATGGTGTGCCGACCGACCCCGAGGTTCTGGGCGGCGATCGGCACGGCCTCGCGCATGGTGAAGAAGCCGCGATCGCGCAGCTGTCGGACCACCTCCACCTTGTGCCGCTTCTTCATGGCCTCGACGGGGATGCCGGTCTCGGTGACGGCCTCGGCGAGGATGCCCTGCGCGAGATCCTCGACGGAGGCGGGGAACTTCTCGGCGGTCATCGTCTCGGATCGCAGCGACGGGTCGATGGTCGTGATGGCGCTCAGGCTACGCAGCAGCTCCTGTGCGCGTACCACTTCGCTCACATCGGTGTTCAGGCACAGGCAGGCGACGGGTCGACCGCTGGCGGCGTGGAAGAAGATGCTGGACGAGCGCATCGGCAACCCGTCGTTCGTCTCGGTCCGGTAGCCGATGAGGTGCTCGTTCCACCCCGACGAGAACGTGCGCAGGCCGAGATCGGTGGCCGGCCCGCCGATACCGCGCCCCGTGATGTTGCCGCCGATCGCGGCGATCGTGCCGGGCATCTTGGTGAGATCGTGCAGCAGCACCTCGGTGCGGGGAGCGAGCGCGCGGGCCAGCGGCACGATGATCGGACCCACGATGTCGACGATCGTGGCGGCATGCGCCCGCTCCTCATCGGTGAACGCGGGGATGCGCGACGACGTGTCCGACGTCGGTGGTGCGGTATCCGTCATGGTCCCTCCACAGTTCTGGGTACCTGGAATTTGGCACAGATTGTAGAAATTTGCAATGAATTCTTGCCCGGCCCGGATGGGAGGCAGATTCGCTCTCTCCCGGAATCACGGGGTATTTGGGCGAGTCATCACCGCCGTAACACAGTTGTTACATGAACGTTCTTCGTCATGGTGTTGAATAGCGCCCAACAAACTGTCGAAGGCGACGACGCTCGCCCCGAACCCTGGAGGACCCTTGCGCACTACCCCGAAGTCCCCGCGCCTCGTCCCCGCTGCGGTGGGGGCCGGCTTGGCCCTGGCAATGGCGCTCACCGCGTGCACCCCCGCCATCCCCGGCGAATCCGGCGGAGGTGGTGACAGCTCGAAGCTCACCATGCTGCTTCCGGACACGGTCAACAGCATCGACCCGGCACTCGCGTTCAGCACCGGCGGACGCCAGGCCACCTGGCTCATCTACGAGGCGCTCGTCCGGGAAGACCCGAAGACCGGCGAGGCCATTCCCGGACTCGCGGAGTCGTGGGACTTCACGCCGATGTCTGCCTCCTTCGTCATCAAGGAGGGCGCGATGTGCGCCGACGGCAGCGAGATCACCGCCGGCACCGTCGCCCGCAACTTCGAGCGGTGGAAGGACCCGGAGACCAACGCCCCGCTCGTGAACAACTTCTTCGGCTCCTCCGACTTCACCGTCGAGTACGACGACACCGCCCGCACGGTCGACGTCGCCCTCACGGTCGGCATGCCGTTCCTGGGTGCAGAGCCCTCGTTCACCCAGCTGGGGATCGTGTGCGACTCGGCGCTGGAAGACCCGTCGGTGCTCACCACCGGCTCCGACGGCACCGGCCCCTACGTCGTCGACGAGTTCGTCACCGGCTCGCACATCACCCTCACCCGCAACGACGACTACGCCTGGGGCCCGGAAGGGTTCTCGGTCAAGGACCTCCCGAAGACCGTCAACCTGAACATCGTCGAAGACCTCAACACCCAGGTGAACCTGCTCCTGGGCGGCGACGCCGACACCGCGCTGCTGCAGGTCGATCAGCTCGCGCGGCTGGAGGGCGAGTCGGGCTTCACCGAGCAGGTGGCCGACACCGGCGTCACGATGATGATGTTCAACGAGCGCGACGGCTACCCGACGCAGGACGAAGCCGTGCGTCGTGCGCTCGCCCAGGCCCTCGATTTCGAGGAGCTCACCCAGGTGCAGACCCAGGGGCTCGGCTACGTGGCCGACTTCCTGCGCGCACCCTCGAACATCTGCGTCGACCAGAAGGCGATCGCCGACGTCATCCCCACCGGCGGCATCGAGGCGGCATCCGCCACGCTCGAAGAAGCCGGTTACGCGAAGGGCGACGACGGGATCTACGCCAAGGACGGCGTGCCGCTGAGCGTGCAGCTGCTGCAGATGGAGTTCACCTCCGCCGCATCCGAGCTCGTCTCCAGCGCCTGGAAGGACCTCGGCGTGAAGGTCGAACTCGACAACCGCGGACCGGCTCAGGCCGTGGACGTGCTGTACTCCGGCACCGGATGGAGCGTCAGCTTCGTCTCCATGGGAGCGTCGCAGCCCACCGGCTTCCGTCCGTTCTTCGTCGGCCCGGCGGCTCCCGAGGGCCCGAACTTCGGTGCGATCAACAACCCCGTCTACGCGCAGAAGCAGGGCGAGGCGTCGCAGGTCGGCGGACTGGACTCCTGCCCGCTCTGGATCGAGGCCGAGGCATCCGTGGTCGAGCGCGCGGACTGGGTGCCCACCATCGCCGCCGACTCCAAGTGGGTGCTCGGGGAGGGCGTGAGCTTCTTCTCGAAGGGCGCCTTCGTCGATCCGCTCACCCTCCGCAAGAACTGATCGCAGGACAGACCGCGTGATGACCAGCACCGTCACCACCCCCTCCCC
>NZ_JBLVOH010000236.1:0-22898 GCF_053543675.1 Microbacterium umsixpiens | reverse complement strand
TCGCATCGCCGACCTTGTGCACGCGAAGGTCGTTCGTCGATCCGATGATTCCGGGAGGGGAACCGGAGATCACGACGACCTTGTCCCCTTCCTCGGCCAGCTTGTTGCCGAGCAGATACTCGTCGACCTGGTGATACATCAGGTCGGTGTGCTGCACCATGTCGACCAGGGTCGAGCGGATGCCCCACGTGAGGGCCATACGGCGGCGGATGTCGGGCTCCGGCGTGAACGCGATCATCGGGATGCGCGAGCGCAGGCGCGAGAGACGACGCGCGGAGTCACCCGACTGCGTGAACACGCAGAGGAACTTCGCGTCGACGAACTCGGCGACCTCGAGGGCGGCCAGGGTGATCGCACCACCCTGGGTGCGGGGCTTGGCCGTGAGCGGCGCGATGCGCTCCAGGCCGTGCTCCTCGGTCGACTCGATGATGCGAGCCATGGTCTCGACCACGACGACCGGGTAGTCGCCGACGCTGGTCTCACCGGAGAGCATGACCGCGTCCGCACCGTCGAGCACCGCGTTCGCGACGTCCGAGGTCTCGGCGCGCGTCGGCACGGGGCTGTTGATCATCGACTCGAGCATCTGCGTCGCGACGATGACGGGCTTCGCCATACGGCGCGCGATCTCGACGGCGCGCTTCTGCACGATCGGCACGGCCTCGAGCGGAAGCTCGACACCCAGGTCGCCTCGGGCGACCATGATCGAATCGAAGGCGTCGACGATCTCTTCGAGTGCGTCGACGGCCTGCGGCTTCTCGACCTTGGCGATGACGGGGACGCGAACGCCCTCTTCCGCCATGATCTCGTGCACGCGAGTGACATCGGAGGCGTTGCGCACGAACGACAGGGCGATCAGATCGGCGCCGATGCGCAGACCCCAACGCAGGTCGTCCTCGTCCTTCTCGCTCAATGCGGGGACGTTCACGGCGACACCGGGCAGGTTGATGCCCTTGTTGTTGGATACGGCGCCCGCGACGATGACCTTCGTGGTGACGGTCACACCGTCGGTCTCGACGACCTCGACACGGACCTTGCCGTCGTCGATGAGGAGGAAGTCACCGGGCTTGACGTCCTGCGGGAGGCCCTTGAAGGTCGTTCCGCAGATGTCCTTGTTGCCGATGATGTCTTCGGTGGTGATCTTGAAGATGTCGCCCTTGGCGAGCTCGTACGGGCCGTTCTCGAACTTGCCGAGACGGATCTTCGGTCCCTGCAGGTCGACGAGGATGGCGACCGGGCGACCGGCGTCCTCTGCGGCACGACGCACGTTGGCGTAGTTGTTCTCGTGCACGGAGTAGTCACCGTGGCTGAGGTTCAGTCGAGCGACGTCCACCCCCGCATCGATCAGTGCACGCACCGTCTCATAGGTGGAGGTGGCGGGGCCCAGGGTGGCGACGATTTTCGCGCGTCTCAAAGATTTCTCCAGGGTAGAAGTGGGGGAAGGTGAATCAGGCGACGGTGCCGGCCTCAGCCTACGCGGGCTGGAGACCGATCGCGACATCGCTCGGGCGCACCGGCTCGGGAAGAACCGTGGTGCCCATCAGGAACCGATCGACGTTCGCGGCGGCCGCGCGGCCCTCGGCGATGGCCCAGACGATGAGTGACTGTCCACGGCCGGCGTCGCCGGCGCCGAACACGCCGGGAACCGTCGACTCGTAGCCGTTGTCGCGACGAAACGCGCCACGGTCGGTGACCTGCGGGAGCGTCTCCTCGGTGTAGCCGTCCTGCTCAGGGCCGGTGAAACCCATGGCGATGAGGATCAGGTCGGCCGGGATCTCGCGCTCGGTGCCACTCTTGGGCACGCGACGACCGTCGATGTACTCGGTCTCGGCCACCCGAAGCGCACGGACCTCGCCGACCTCGTTGCCGAGGAACTCGACGGTCGACGCGAGGAACACCCGCTCGCCGCCCTCCTCGTGCGCAGAGGAGACCTCGAACAGGGTCGGCATCATCGGCCACGGCTGGTGGTCGGGACGCGCGTCGCCCGGCTGCTTGCCGATCGCGAGGTTGGTGACGCTCAGCGCGCCCTGACGGTGTGCGGTGCCGATGCAGTCTGCGCCGGTGTCGCCGCCGCCGATGACGATGACATGCTTGCCTTCGGCGCTGATCTGGTCAGGGACCTTGTCGCCGGCGACCACGTGGTTGGACTCGACCAGGTACTCCATGGCGAAGTGCACGCCATCGAGGTCGCGTCCGGGGATCGCGAGATCACGCGGCACCGTCGAACCGGTCGCGATGACGACCGCGTCGTAGCGCGCGCGAAGGTCGGGCCAGGAGATGTCCTTGCCGATCTCGACGCCCGCGCGGAAGCGGGTGCCCTCCTCCTGCATCTGGCGCAGGCGCGACTCGAGCTGAGACTTCTCCATCTTGAAGTCCGGGATGCCGTAGCGCAGCAGACCGCCGATGCGGTCGTCGCGCTCGAAGACCGCGACGGTGTGGCCGGCACGCGTGAGCTGCTGGGCGGCGGCGAGACCCGCGGGCCCCGATCCGACGACCGCGACGGTCTTGCCGGTCAGGCGCTCCGGCGGCTCCGCCTCGACCCAGCCCTTGGCGAAGGCCTCGTCGATGATCGAGACCTCGATCTGCTTGATGGTCACGGCGGGCTGGTTGATGCCGAGCACGCACGAGCTCTCGCACGGTGCGGGGCACAGACGACCGGTGAACTCCGGGAAGTTGTTCGTGGCGTGGAGCCGCTCGATCGCCTCGCGACCCTCGCCACGCCACGTCAGGTCGTTCCACTCGGGGATCAGGTTGCCGAGCGGGCAGCCCTGGTGGCAGAAAGGCACGCCGCAATCCATGCAGCGACCGGCCTGACGACGCAGGACCTGCTTGTCGCCCGGCTCATAGACCTCTTTCCAGTCCATGATGCGAACGGGCACGGGGCGACGGGCGGGAAGTTCCCGCTCGGTCACCTTCAGAAAGCCTTTGGGGTCAGCCACCGGTCACCTCCAGGATGCGGTTCCACACGATGTCGCCGTCGGGGTCGATCCCCTCGGCCAGCGCCTCCTCGCGCATGCTCCGCACGGCGGCGAAGTCACGAGGCAGCACCTTCACGAACTCGGCAGCGGTCTCCTCGAAGCTCTCGAGAAGCGCAGATGCTCGCGGCGAGGCCGTACGTTCGACGTGCGCGACCAGCAGGCTGCGCAGCACCTCGAGGTCGGCACGGTCGAGCGGTTCGAGCAGGAGCTCCCCGCTGCCGAGCGACTGGGCGTTCACCTTGCTCGTGTCGAGCGCGTGCACGTACGCCACTCCCCCGGACATGCCCGCACCGAAGTTGCGCCCGGTCGAGCCGAGGATCACGGCGAGTCCGCCGGTCATGTACTCCAGCGCGTGGTCGCCCACACCCTCGACGACCGCGGTCGCGCCCGAGTTGCGGACGAGGAAGCGCTCACCCACGACACCGGAGATGAACATCGTCCCCGAAGTTGCGCCGTAGCCGATCACGTTGCCGGCGATCACGTTCTCATGCGGAGCGATCGCAGAACCGCGCGGCGGACGGATGGTGATGTCGCCACCCGAGAGTCCCTTGCCGACGTAGTCGTTCGCGTCGCCCTCGAGGCGCAGCACGATCCCCGGCGGGAGGAAGGCACCGAGCGACTGTCCGGCGGTGCCGTGCAGCGTCACGTCGATGGTGCCCTCGGGCAGACCGGCGGCGCCGTGCCGCGAAGTCACCTGATGGCCCAGCATCGTGCCGACGGCGCGCTCGGTGTTGGCGATCGGCAGCTCGACCACGACGGGTTCGCCGTTGAGCAGTGCGCTCTTGGCGATGTCGATCAGCTGCACGTCGAAGTGCTTCTCGAGCTCGTGATCCTGCGTGCGACCGCTGCGACGTGGCTCGCCCGCCGGGAACACCGGACCTTCGAGAACGGGGGTGAGGTCGAGTCCGTCGGCCTTCCAGTGCTCGACCGCGGCGTTGACCTCGATGAGGTCGGCGCGGCCGACGATCTCGTCGATCGAGCGGTAGCCGAGCTCCGCGAGGAGCTCACGCACCTCTTCGGCGATGAACTCCATGAAGTTGACGACGAACTCCGGCTTGCCCGTGAACCGCTCTCGCAGCACCGGGTTCTGCGTCGCGACGCCCACGGGGCAGGTGTCGAGGTGGCAGACGCGCATCATGATGCACCCGCTGACCACGAGTGGCGCGGTGGCGAAGCCGAATTCCTCCGCACCCAGCAACGCGCCGATGATCACATCGCGGCCGGTCTTGAGCTGACCGTCGACCTGCACCACGACGCGGTCGCGCATGCCGTTGAGCATGAGCGTCTGCTGCGTCTCGGCGAGACCGAGCTCCCACGGTGTTCCCGCGTGCTTGAGGGAGTTCAAGGGACTCGCACCCGTTCCGCCGTCGTGGCCGGAGACCAGGATGACGTCGCTGAGCGCCTTGGCCACGCCGGCCGACACCGCGCCGATACCCGACTGGCTCACGAGCTTCGTGTGGATGCGCGCCTCGGGGTTCGCCCGCTTCAGGTCGAAGATGAGCTGCTTGAGGTCTTCGATCGAGTAGATGTCGTGGTGCGGCGGCGGGGAGATGAGCCCCACACCGGCCGTCGCGTGACGCGTTCGCGCCACCCACGGGTACACCTTGGTCGGAGGCAGCTGGCCGCCCTCGCCGGGCTTGGCGCCCTGAGCGAGCTTGATCTGGATGTCGTCCGACTCGGTCAGGTACAGGCTGGTCACGCCGAAGCGCCCGGAGGCCACCTGCTTGATCGAGCTGCGGCGCTGGGGGTCGAGCAGCCGGTCCGGATCCTCGCCGCCCTCACCGGTGTTCGACTTGCCGCCGATGCTGTTCATCGCGATCGCGAGCGTCTCGTGCGCCTCACGGGAGATCGAGCCGTAGCTCATGGCTCCCGTGGAGAAGCGCTTGACGATCGCGGACACCGGCTCGACCTCGTCCAGCGGCACGGGCTTGCGGGTTCCGGTTCGCAGCTGGAACAGGCCGCGCAGCGTCTTCAGCTCGGCAGCCTGCTCGTCGACGAGCTTCGTGTACTCGCGGAAGATGTCGTAGCGCCGGGTGCGGGTCGAGTGCTGCAGCTTGAACACCGTCTCCGGGTTGAAGAGGTGCGGCGAGCCGTCGCGCCGCCACTGGTACTCGCCTCCGGTCCACAGCCGCTCGTGCGCACGCGCCGCGGCATCCTCCGGGTAGGCGTAGTCATGACGCGCCTGGTTCTCGGCGAAGATCTCTTCGATGCCGATGCCACCGAGCTTGGACTCGGTGCGGGTGAAGTACGCGTCGATGAACTCCTGGCTGAGGCCGATCGCCTCGAACACCTGGGCACCCGCATACGACGACACCGTGGAGATGCCCATCTTCGACATGATCTTGAGCACACCCTTGCCCAGCGCGTAGATCAGGTTCTTGACGGCCTTCTCGGGCGTGATCCCGGTGATGTAGCCGGTGCGCACCAGGTGCTCGACCGACTCCATCGCCAGGTACGGGTTGACGGCGGAGGCACCGTAACCGATCAGGGTCGCGACGTGGTGAACCTCGCGAACGTCACCGGCTTCGACGATGAGACCGACCTTCATGCGGTTCTCGCGCCGGATGAGGTGGTGGTGGATCGCCGAGACCATGAGCAGCGACGGGATGGGAGTGAGGTCCTTGTTCGAGTCACGGTCGGACAGGATGATGAACTCGGCACCGTTCGCGATCGCCTCGTCGACCTCGGCGCACATCTCCGTGAGACGGTCCTGCAGCGTCTGGGGGCCGGCGTCGAAGTGGTACAGACCGCGAATGGTCGCGCTCGACCGACCGGGCATGGCCTTGTCGATGTGGCGGATCTTCGCGAGCTCATCATTGTCGATCACCGGGAAGTCGAGCGACACGGTGCGCGTGTGCTCCGGACCCCAGGAGAGCAGGTTGCTCTCGGGGCCGAGGCCCAGCTTGAGGCTCGTGACGACCTCTTCACGGATCGAGTCGAGCGGCGGGTTCGTGACCTGGGCGAACTGCTGCGTGAAGTAGTCGAACAGCAGGCGCGGACGCTTGCTGAGCACCGCGATCGGCGTGTCCGAGCCCATCGCGCCGAGAGGCTCGACACCGGTCTGCCCCATCGGGGTGAGGAGGATGCGGACCTCTTCCTCGGTGTATCCGAACGTGCGCTGACGACGGGTGATCGATGCGGGCGGGTGCACGATGTGCTCGCGCTCGGGCAGCTCGGCGAGCCGCACGGCGCCGGCATCCAGCCACTCCTGCCACGGGTGCATCGTGGCGAGATCGTGCTTGATCTCGCTGTCTTCGACGATGCGACGCTGCGAGGTGTCGACGAGGAACATCTTCCCCGGCTGCAGGCGTCCGCGACGCTTGATGCGCTCGGGCTCGAACTGCAGCACACCGGTCTCGGAACCGATCACGACCAGGCCGTCGGTCGTCTCGGTCCAGCGTCCGGGACGCAGACCGTTGCGGTCGAGCGTGGCGCCGACGAGCGTGCCGTCGGTGAAGATGAGGGCGGCCGGACCGTCCCACGGCTCCATCTGGTTGGAGTGGTACTCGTAGAACGAGCGCAGCTCCGGCGTGATGTCGGCCTGCTTCTCGTACGCCTCGGGAACCATCATCATGATGGCGTGCGGCAGACTGCGCCCGGTCAGGGTCAGCAGCTCGAGCACCTCGTCGAACGACGCGGAGTCGCTGGCGCCGTCGGTGCAGATCGGAAGCAGCGGTTGGATGTCGCCGAGAAGCTCGGACTCGAGCTGCGACTGGCGGGCGCGCATCCAGTTGCGGTTTCCGCCGACCGTGTTGATCTCGCCGTTGTGGGCGAGCATGCGCAGAGGCTGCGCGAGCGGCCACGACGGGAAGGTGTTCGTGGAGTAGCGGGAGTGCACGACGGCCAGCTCCGAGGCGAAGCGCTCGTCCTGCAGGTCGGGGTAGAACGGCTCGAGCTGCAGCGTCGTGACCATGCCCTTGTACCCGAGGGTGCGGGCCGAGAGGGAGACGAAGTAGGCGCCGAGCTCGTGTCCGGCGCGCTTGCGCAGCCGGTAGGCGACGCGGTCGAGGGCGATGCCCGTCAGAGGGGCATCGGTGTGGGTCGCTCCGCCGGCGCTGACGAACAGCTGCTCGAAAGCAGGACGCGCCTCATCGGCGAGCTTGCCGAGGTTCTCGTTGGCGGTGGGGACCTCGCGCCAGCCGAGGACGCGAAGTCCCTCGGAGCGGGCGATCTTCTCGATCCCGGCTTTCTGCTGGCGGCGCTCGCTCGAATCGCGAGGCAGGAAGGCCAGTCCAGCGGCGTACTCCCCCACGGGCGGCAGTTCGAAGCCGACGACTGCGCGGAGGAATGCATCGGGCATCTGCGTCAGGATGCCGGCGCCGTCCCCGGTGCCCGCATCGGAGCCGATGGCTCCGCGGTGCTCCAGGTTGCGCAGGGCCTCGAGGGCCAACGCGATGATGTCGTGCCCGGCTTCGCCGCGCAGGGTCGCGACCATGGCGAGGCCGCAGGCGTCTTTTTCGAACGCCGGGTTGTACATGCCCTGCTTCGGGGGGTAGGCGCCGGACGCGCCGTAGGGTGGCTGGAAATACACCAGTTACCGTCCTCAGATCTTCAGTGAAACCCGGGGACGACGTCGGCCCGCTCGTTCAGTGCAATGGTTCTCCCGCCACGAGGTGGCGTTGTTATCGGGAGCCGTTCTCGCTCGTGGGAGCAGTGCTTGTGGCAGTGGCTCCTGCGGTGACTTCCTCGGTCGGAGGCTCGCTCACGTCCACGAAGTCAGAGGGATTGTTCTGCGATTGTACATCAGCGTCGGCGTCGATCTTCTCGCGTCCCGGCTGGTACGGCGAGGGCTCGAGACCGGGGTGACGACGCGTCTGCACGACGAGGATCACCAGCCCGACGACGACGCCGATGATCGCTGCCCAGACGTTGCTGCGCAGGCCCAGGATGATCTCGCTCGGATCGATGCGGATGGACTCCCAGACGATGCGGCCCGCGCTGTACCAGATGAGGTAGATCGCGAACAGGCGTCCCCACTGGAAGAACAGCTTGCGGCCGAGCCACAGGAGCACCAGTACGCCCAGGCCGTTCCAGATCACCTCGTAGAGGAAGGTCGGGTGGAACAGGGTGCCTTCGGGCAGACCGGCAGGGAATGCCGAGTTCGTCGACTCGATCTCCAGCCCCCACGGCAGGTCGGTGGGAAGGCCGAAGAGCTCGTGGTTGAACCAGTTGCCGAAGCGGCCCATGGCCTGAGCGAGCAGCAGACCGGGCGCCAGCGCGTCGGCGAACGTCCAGAAGCGGATGCCCGTCCAGCGGCAGCCGAGGTACGCGCCGATGGCGCCGCCGATCAGAGCGCCGAAGATCGCGATCCCGCCCTCCCAGATGGCCCACACCGAACCGGGCTCGAACGGGTTCCAGGTGTTCCTGCCCTCGCCGAAGTAGAAGTTCGGGTGGGTGAGCACGTGGAAGATTCGGGCACCGATGATGGCCAGCGGCACGGCGAGGATCGAGATGTCGATCACGACCCACGGCTCCGCTCCGCGCTTGGTCAGGCGGTAGTTGGTCAGCAGCGTCGCCGCGATGATGCCCGCGATGATGCACAGCGCGTAGAAGTGGATCCGTACGGGTCCGAGGTCGATGTACGACACCGGAGGGCTCGGGATGCTGGCGAGCACGTTGGTGACGGTGCTGGGGAACGCGAGTGACATGAGTGCGATTCTAGTTCTCGGTATCGGGGCGCGCCGACGAGGTGCCGGCTGCCAGGTTTCGGGTGACCTCGGCGAGGGCGGGCACGCCGCCGTCACGGAGAGCGCGGACCAGTGCGGTCCCGACGATGGCGCCGTCAGCGTACTCCGACACACCGGCGATCTGTTCGGCGGTGGAGATGCCGATGCCCACGCACGCGCGGTGCGCCCCGTGTGCGCGGAGGCGGCCGACCAGGGTGCGGGCGGCGCGGTCGAGTTCGGCGCGCTCCCCCGTGATGCCCATGGTCGAGACCGTGTAGACGAAGCCGGTGGACGACTTCACCACGAGGTCGAGGCGCTCGTCCGAAGACGTGGGGGCAGCGAGGAACACGCGGTCGAGGCCGGTCCGCTTACTGGCGGCGATCCACTCCCCTGCGGCGTCGGGCGTGATGTCGGGTGTGATGAGTCCCGCGCCGCCCGCGGCGAGCAGGTCGTCGGCGTAGCGGTCGACGCCGTACTGCATGACCGGGTTCCAGTACGTCATCACGAGGACGGGCACGTCGGTGGCCGCGGTGATCGCACGGATCGCCGTGAAGAGGTCGGCCATCCGGAACCCCGCGGCGAGAGCCGTGGTGGTCGCCTCCTGGATGATCGCGCCGTCCATCACCGGGTCGCTGTACGGCGGGCCCAGCTCGATGATGTCGACGCCGTTCTCGGCCAGGGCGATGGCGGCCTGGATGCTCGTCTCGAGGTCGGGGAAACCGACCGGCAGATATCCGACGAAGGCGCTGCGACCGGCGTCCTGTGCGCGCTGGATCGCCTGTTCGACGCGACTCATAGCTGCGGCTCCCCCTTCGAGGCCGTGTCTTCGGCCTCGCTCTCCTCGGCGACGTCGTGCGCGAGCGCGGCTTCGTCGTACAGCGCGAAGTAGCGTGCGGCGGTGTCCATGTCCTTGTCGCCGCGGCCGGAGAGACAGATCGCGATGAGCCCATCCGGGCCCAGCTCGCGTCCGATGCGCAGAGCGCCGGCGAGAGCATGGGCCGACTCGATGGCCGGGATGATGCCCTCGGTGCGGCTGAGCAGCCGCAGCGCCTGCATCGCCTCGTCATCGGTGGCCGGGATGTACTCGGCGCGCCCGATGTCGGCGAGCCACGAGTGCTCCGGACCGACGCCCGGATAGTCGAGTCCGGCCGAGATGGAGTGCGACTCGATGGTCTGACCGTCTTCGTTCTGGAGCACGTACGTCTTGGCGCCGTGCAGCACACCGGGGCGCCCGCGCTCGATCGAGGCCGCGTGCTTCTCGGTGTCGACGCCGTCACCGGCTGCCTCCACGCCGTAGAGCTTGACGCCCTCGTCGTCGAGGAACGCATCGAACATGCCGATGGCGTTGGATCCGCCACCCACACAGGCGACGACCGCATCCGGGAGCCGACCGACCTCGTCGAGCAGCTGCGCGCGGGCCTCTTCGCCGATGATCTTCTGGAAGTCGCGCACCATCGCCGGGAACGGGTGCGGACCCGCGGCGGTGCCGAAGATGTAGTTGGTCGTCTCGACCGATGCCACCCAGTCGCGGTAGGCGTCGTTGATCGCGTCCTTGAGCGTGCGCGAACCCGAGGTGACCGGGATGACCTCCGCGCCGAGAAGACGCATACGGGCGACGTTGAGCGCCTGACGCTCGGTGTCGACCTCGCCCATGTAGATCGTGCAGTCCAGACCGAAGAGTGCTGCGGCGGTCGCCGTGGCGACACCGTGTTGCCCGGCACCCGTCTCGGCGATCACGCGGGTCTTGCCGAGACGCTTCGTGAGCAGCGCCTGGCCGAGCACGTTGTTGATCTTGTGCGACCCCGTGTGGTTCAGGTCTTCACGCTTGAGGAAGACGCGCGCACCCCCGGCGTGCTCTGCGAACCGCGGCACCTCGGTGATGGCCGAGGGGCGTCCCGCATACGAGCTCAGGAGGTGTGCGAGCTCATCCCGGAAGGCCGGGTCGACGATCGCCTCCTCGTACGCGACGGTCAGCTCGTCGATCGCGGCGATGAGCGACTCGGGCATGAAGCGCCCGCCGAACTCGCCGAAGAAGGGGCCGTGCTGGTCGCGCAGGCTCATCATGCCTCCAGGAAACTCTTGAGGGTGGCGACGGGATCGCCGGTCACGAGCGCTTCGCCGATCAGGACGACGTCGGCGCCGGCGGAGCGGTAGTGCACCACATCGGCGGGCGTGAGCACCGCGGATTCGGCGATCTTGACCGCGGTCGTCGGGATGCGGTCGACCAGGCGTCCGAACAGGTCGCGGTCGAGCTCGAGGGTCTTCAGATCGCGTGCGTTCACACCGATCAACGGGGCGCCCAGATCGATCGCGGCCTCGAGCTCGTCGGCCGAGTGCGTCTCGACGAGAGGCGTCATGCCCAGCTCGCTGATGAAGCCGAACAGATCCCGAAGGACATCGGGTTCGAGACCGGCGACGATCAGCAGCACCAGATCGGCGCCCGCGGCTCGTGCCTCGAGCACCTGATAGCGGGTGGCGATGAAGTCCTTGCGCAGCACCGGCAGCGACACGCGCGCCGTGACGGCCTCGAGGTCGGCCAGGCTGCCGCCGAAGCGACGCTCCTCCGTGAGCACGCTGATCGCCGAGGCTCCACCCGTCTCGTACAGGGAGGCCTGCAGAGCAGGGTCGGGGATCTCGGCGAGTGCGCCGCGCGACGGGCTCGCCCGCTTGACTTCGGCGATGATCTTGACGCGATCGGCCGGGGCGAGGAACGAGAGTGCGTCCTTCGCGGCCGGGCGCGCAAGCGCCGCGCGTTCGACCGCATCCAGCGGGCGCGACAGAGCACGACGCTCAGCGTCTGCGACTGCGCCGGCCGTCAGGTCGGCGAGCACCATTAGTGCGCCTTCGGAGCGTACTTCGGACCCTTCACGCCGTAACCGGCCCTCGCGAGCACCCAACCCGCGATCGCACCGATCGGGACGAGCACCAGAGAGATCATGACGAGCACCGGCTGCTCGAAGCAGAATGCGACAGTCGCGGCGGCGACGCCGACCAGCATGATGACCACGGCGGTCCAGGCTGCAGGCGAGTGTCCGTGGCCGGGATCGGCGATCGGGTTGGTCATGTTCTCCTCCGGGGGACGACGTGCAGTTCGGAATCAGTCTATCGGGGTCAACGCGTCGGATCGGTTCCCCGGGACAGCTCGTCCCAGGAATCGACCGCGTCCACCGGGCCGTCGTGCGCGGCCTCGACGTGGTCGGTGCGGTACCGCCGCCCACCCGCCTTCCAGCCACGCCAAGTCGTGAGGACCACCACCGATGCGACGAGCAGGATCACCCATCCGACGAGGGCGATGTACGGCCACGCCGACGGCACGATGCTCGTGACGACCTCGTGGACAGCGCCACCACCGGCGAGACCCGTGACCTCGGTCACTGTCGCGGCGACGGCGTCGAACGGTTCGGTGAGGAGGAGCTGGATCGTCGACCAGCCGAGGAACAGCGCCGTCGCGGCCGCGAGCACGCCGAAGACGAGGCGCACGACCTTGCCGGAGATGGCGAGTGCCGCCCCGAGGGCGAGCACCGCGAGGCTGAGCGGAGCGAGCAGTACCAGGGCCGAGGCTCCCGGAACCAGGATCGCTTCGCCGGCATCTGCACGCTCCACCGTCAACCACGTCTGGGTCGACGAGATGATGCCGATCGCCCCGGCGAGCAGGAAGCCGGAGACAGAGAGCGAGCGACCGCGCTGCGCGATGCTCATGACTGATCCGCTCCCGTCGTCGCCTCGAGGTCGGTGGTGTCGAAACAGGTGCGCGTGCCGGTGTGACAGGCGGGGCCGGTCTGCGCGACCAGGAGCAGGATGGCGTCGCCGTCGCAGTCGAGGCGCGCCTCGTGAACCACCTGGATGTGGCCCGACGTGTCGCCCTTGCGCCAATACTCCTGGCGGGATCGGGACCAGTAGGTCGCCCGCCCTGAGGTCAGCGTGCGCCGCAGCGCCTCGGCATCGACCCACGCGAGCATCAGCACCTCATGCGTGTCGAACTGCTGCACGATCACCGGCGCGAGCCCGTCTGCGTTGAAGGCGACCTGGGCGATGCGCTCTTCCACGGAGGTCATCGGACCACCACCCCATCTGCGCGCAGGGCGTCCTTGACGTCGCCGACGGTGAGCGCCCCCGTGTGGAAGACGCTCGCCGCGAGCACGGCATCGGCTCCGGCCTTGATGGCCGGCGCGAAATCGGAGACCTGACCGGCACCGCCCGAAGCGATGACGGGCACGGAGGCCGCTTCCCGCATGAGTCGTACGAGCTCGAGGTCGAACCCGTCGCGCGTGCCGTCGGCATCGATCGAGTTGACCAGCAGCTCACCGGCGCCGCGCTCGACGGCCTCTCGCGCCCAGGCGACCGCGTCGAGGGTGGTCTGCGTGCGACCGCCGTGTGTCGTGACGACGAAGCCGGAGGGCGTGGTCGGCGCACGCTTCACGTCGAGCGACAGGACGAGCACCTGTGCACCGAAGCGGTCGGCGATCTCGCCGATCAGCTCGGGGCGTGCGATGGCGGCCGAGTTGACCCCCACCTTGTCGGCGCCGACCGAGAGCAGCCGGGCGACGTCTTCGGCGCTGCGCACTCCCCCGCCGACCGTGAGCGGCACGAAGACCTGCTCGGCGGTTCGCTGCACGACGTCGTAGGTCGTGGCTCGCGCATCGACCGTCGCGGTCACGTCGAGGAACGTGATCTCGTCGGCCCCCTGCGCCGCGTAGTGCCTGGCGAGTTCGACCGGGTCACCCATGTCGCGCAGGTTCTCGAAGTTCACGCCCTTGACGACACGGCCTTCGGCCACATCCAGACACGGGATGACACGACTGGCGAGAGTCATCAGAGCCTCGCGTTGTGGATGGCGGTGACCAGGATGGCGCGGGCGCCGAGCGCATAGAGCGCATCCATGACCGGGTTGACCCGCGTGCGCGCGACCATGACGCGTACGGCCACCCACTCCGGGTCCCGCAGCGGTGAGACGGTCGGCGACTCCACGCCACCGGCGATCTTCACGGCCTCATCGAGGAGAGCGACCGGCAGGTCGTAGTCGATCATCACGAAGCGGCGAGCGACCATGACGCCGCGAAGGCGGCGCAGGAGCGTCTCGGCACCCTCGGCATCGGTGGGGCCGGCGATGAGCACGGCCTCCGACTGCAGGATGACCGGACCGAAGACCTCGAGCCCGGCCTGGCGGAGTGTGGTCCCCGTCTCGACGACATCGGCGACCGCGTCGGCCACACCGAGTCGGACGGCCGATTCGACCGCTCCGTCGAGCGGAACGAGGTCTACCGCGATGTCGCGCTCGTCGAGGAACGCGTCGACCAGCCCCGGGTAGGAGGTGGCGATGCGCAGTCCGTCGAGCTCGGCCACGTCGGTGTAGCGACCGGTGGGTGCCGCGAAGCGGAACGTGGATCCCGCGAAGCCGAGTGCCTCGATCTCGCGTGCACCGGGCATGCGGGCGTCGAGCAGCAGGTCACGACCCGTGATGCCCACATCGATCGCACCGGAACCGACGTAGGTCGCGATGTCCTTGGGGCGGAGGAAGAAGAACTCGACGTCGTTGTCGGCGTCGATGACATGCAGGGTCTTGGGGTCCCGGCGTCCGGCGTAGCCCGCCTCGGCGAGCATGTCGGCGGCGGTCTCGGAGAGCGAGCCCTTGTTGGGAACGGCGATGCGCAGCATGGAGTGCTTTCAGTTCGAGAGGAGAGGAACGGAGCGCATCACAGATGTCGGTAGACGTCTTGCAGGCTGAGCCCCTTCGCGAGCATCATGACCTGGACGTGATAGAGGAGTTGCGAGATCTCCTCGGCGGCGGCCTCATCGGACTCGTACTCCGACGCCATCCACACCTCGGCGGCCTCTTCGACGATCTTCTTGCCGATCGTGTGCACGCCGCCGTCGAGCTCGGCGACCGTGCCCGATCCTTCGGGACGGGTCTCGGCCTTGACGCTGAGCTCGGCGAACAGCTCGTCGAAAGTCTTCACGATTCCAGGCTACCGGCTCGGGCGAGGTCTCTCAGCCGGGTGACGGCCGCCTCGATGTCGTCGGCGCCGTACACGGCCGAACCTGCGACGAAGGTGTCTGCTCCGGCGGCGGCGGCGTACTCGATCGTGCTGTCCGAGATACCGCCGTCGACCTGGAGCCAGACCGAGGAGCCGCGCCGACGCGCCTCCTCCGCCAGGGAGCGGAGCTTCGGCATCGTCTCGGGCATGAAACTCTGTCCGCCGAATCCCGGCTCGACCGTCATCACGAGGATCTGATCGAACTCGTCGAGCACATCGAACAGCGAATCAACCGGGGTTCCCGGCTTCACCGCGACGCCGGCGCGGGAACCGATGTCGCGCAGGCGCCGGGCGAGGGCCACAGGATCGGCGGCGGCCTCGAGGTGGAACGTGACGCTCGCCGCGCCGATCTCGGCATACTCGGGCGCCCAGCGCTCCGGGTCGGTGATCATCAGGTGCACGTCGAGCGGGATCGGGCTGGTCGCCTGGATGCGCTCGACCATCTGCGGCCCGAACGTCAGGTTGGGCACGAAGTGGTTGTCCATCACGTCGACATGCGCGAAGTCCGCTGTCGCGATGCGGGCGAGATCCGCCTGCATGTTCACGAAATCGGCGGCGAGGATGCTCGGGTTGATGCGGGGTGCGCGAGGCAGATCCACGGTCCTAGTCTTCCTTCCCTGTGGCGGTGACGGTTGCGGAGCGCTGCAGGAGCGCGAGGAACATCGCGTCGGTGCCGTGTCGATGCGGCCAGAGCTGTGCGCTGCCGGAACCGGAGCGCCCCTCGGTCGCGAGGTCTATCGGCGACCGGGAGACGTCGGCGATCGCTGCGCGGGCATCGAGCTCGACGATGTCGGTGCGCCCGCGCAGCACCTCCTGCACGACGCCCGTGGTCTCGGCGAGGTGGGGCGAGCATGTGACGTATGCGACGATCCCGCCCGGGGCGAGCGCGTCGAGCGCGGCGGAGAGCAGCTCCACCTGGAGCGGTACGAGCTCGGCCACGTCGGCGGGTGACTTGCGCCACCGAGCCTCGGGCCGGCGGCGCAGCGCACCCAAGCCTGTGCAGGGCGCGTCCACGAGGATCCGGTCGAACTCGCCGGCACGCGAGGCCGCGATCTCGCGGCCGTCCTGCTCGTGCACCACGATCTCGCCGGGGACAGCGCGGAGCGCCTTGCGCACCAGGCGCGCGCGGACGGGGACGACCTCGTTGGCCTCGAGGACGACATCCTTCTCGAGCGCGATCGCCGCCAGGAGCGCGGTCTTCCCACCCGGGCCGGCACAGAGATCGAGCCACCGCTCCCCCGCGGCGATCGGTGAGACTCCGGCCAGGGCGAGCGCGACGAGCTGGGAGCCCTCGTCCTGCACGCGCACCGTGCCGCCGGAGGCCTCGACCGACAGACGCGGATCGCCACCGGGAGAGGCGAAGGCCGTCGGCGCGTAGGGCAGACGAGGTTCGCCGGGCTCCGCGAGACCGGGCAGGGCGACGAGCGTCACATCGGGCGAGGCGTTGTCGGCCTCGAGGAGGGCGTCGAGCTCGGCGTCGCGACCTTCCGCCGCAAGGGCGCGACGGAGCGCCCGGATCACCCAGACCGGATGTGCGGAACGCAGCGCCAGGCGCTCGTCGTCGGAGCGCGCCTGCTCTTCGATGCGCTCCTGCCAGGCCTCCGCCGAATCCCGGGTGATGCGCCGCAGAACCGCGTTCGCGAAACTCGACGCTCCGCGACCTGATTCGATGGCGACCAGGTTCACCGACTCGTTCACCGCGGCGTGCGAGGCGACACGTGTCGCGAGCAGCTGGTGCACCGCGAGCCGGAGCGCATCGAGAACCGCCGGGTCGATGCCGTCTGTCGCACGATCTGCCGCCGAGGCGATGATCGCGTCATAGGTCCCGAGCCGTCGCAGGGTCCCATAGGTCAGCTCGGTCGCGAGCGCCGCGTCCTGAGCGGTGAGCTTCGCGTCGGCGATGGCCGAGGGAAGCACGAGGTTCGCGTACGCGTCGGTCTCGGAGACGGCACGCAGAACGTCGTAGGCCACCCGTCTCGCGGGCTGCACGGTGCGAGCGGGACCGCGCTGACCGCCGCGATGCCCCTCCGCCGAGCTCTGGGAGCCGCGGGGTCGACCGTTCGACGGCGTGCTTCGACGGTTGCGTCGCTCATCGCTCATGATCCGGCCACCAGCTCATCTCCCCCGCGCAGGCCGCGCCACCAGTCGACCGCGTTCATCGCTCCCTTGCCCGCAGGCTGCACCCTCGTGACGGCGAGTGCCCCGGTGCCCGTACCGATGTGCAGAGCGGTCTTGGTACCCCGGAGTCGTCCGGGGGGCAGCGATTCGGCATCCGTTGCCGGAGCCGCCTCGAGTACCTTGAGGGGCTGACCGGCGACGGTCGTGTGCGCTCCCGGCTCGGGAGTCACGCCGCGGAAGCGGGCGAACACGGCGTCGAGCGGCTGGTCCCAATCGAGCAGTCCGTCGGCGAGCGTGAGCTTGGCGGCGAAGGTCGGCTCGCCCTGCTGCGGAACCGCCCGCGCCGTGCCGTCCGCGACCGCGGAGACCACATCGGCCGTGAGGTCTGCTCCGTCCAGCGCGAGCGCCTCGAGCGCCTCTCCTGCGGTCGCCGTCTCGGGAACGTCGATCTCCCGCATGGCGAATACGTCACCGGCATCCAGCTCGGCGACGAGCTGGAACACGCTCGCACCGAGCACCCGATCCCCCGCGATGAGCGCGCGCTGCACGGGGGCGGCTCCCCGCCATGCGGGCAGCAGAGAGAAGTGCAGGTTGATCCACCCGGCGGTCGGGGCGGAGAGCAGCGGCTCGCGCACCAGCCCGCCGTACGCGACGATCACTCCGAGCTCGACCTGCAGCGCCGAGATCTCGGCTGTCGCGGCCTCGTCGAGCCGCGCCGTCTTGATCACGGGAAGACCCAGCTCGACGGCGGCCTGGGCGACCGGAGACGGCGTCAGCACCCGCCTTCTCCCGAGCGGTGCATCGGGTCGAGTGACGACCGCGGCGATGTCGTGCGAGGTCGCGAGACGTCGCAGGGTGGGCACGGCGGCAGCGGGTGTGCCGGCGAAGACGAGGCGCATGAAGGTTCTCCGGAAGGGTCAGAGCTCTGGTTCGAGGATATCGAGGCGGACGGAGAGCGTGCTCTTGGTCGCACGCCCCTTTCTGCGGCGGCCACTCACTGCTTCGGCGACGACAGCGGCGCGCAGGGCGGTCGCCACGCGAGGGCCCGAGCCGTAGTCGAACCTCACGAGGGCTCGCACCCGAGGGGGAACGTCGTCGGACTCGACGGGGACAGGGCCGAGTACGGCATCCCCGGGTAGGGCGAGCTCGGTGAGGGCGGCGAGAGCGTTCGCGACCGCCGGAACCGAGCCCTGGACCAGAGCCACTCTGGTCGTCGGAGGCATGTGCAGCGGCGCCCTGCTCTCCAGCTCAGACCGCGCGTGGCCTGCCTGGTTCCAGGTCGCAAGTGCCTTCGCCGCCGCACCGTTGACCCCGACGAGATGGATCGGCGCGCCGGGCGCGGCCAGGGCGGTCGCGTTCGACCACCATCGCAGACAGGATTCCGCGACGCGCAGGTCAGGCGCCTGGAGCATGCGAGGGCCGTCGAGGAGGACGACGGCACGGTATCCGCCCTCCGCGATCGGCTCCGCGCCGCGGGTCGCGACCACGAGCGCGGGTTTGGCCGGCACGCGCTCGACCGGGTGCGCACTGTCGGCGACGATCACGCGTACACCCGGGAACGCCCGCCCGAGCTCGTCGGCGGTGCGCTCGCTCCCTGAGGAGGCGAGTCGCAGCTTGGTCGAGGAGCACGCAGGGCACGCCCAGGCGCTGGCTGCCCGGCCACACCAGCCGCACACGGGCACTGCACCCCGATGCTTCGCGCCGAGCGGGCCGCCGCAGTGGGCGCATCGCGCCGGCGCGCGGCACTCGGCACAGACGAGCGAGGGCGAGAAGCCGGGTCGCGAGACCTGAACGAGCACCGGCCCCTCGGCCGCTGCGGTGCGCGCGGCGAGGAAGGCGGAGGACGGCATCCGCTGGGCCGTCGGCTGCTCCATCTCCTGCGGTGTGCTGAGCACGACGCGAGGAAGCACGCGGCGTGCCGCCCTCACATCCTGCAGCCAGCCGAGAACCACGAGGCGCTCCACATCCGTGGTGCGGGTGTGTCCCGCGAAGAGCAGCGCCGACCCCTCGAGCTCTTGTCGAAGGAGAGCCGCGTCGCGAGCGTTGACATACGGAGCGAGCGGCTCCCCCAGGAGCGGATCGCCGTCGTCCCAGATCGCGACCATCCCCGCCACGACCGGGGAGTACACGGCCGAGCGGTTGCCCACCACGATGCACGGCGCATCCTCGAGCGTGCGCAGGAATCCGCGGTAGCGGTCGGGATTCGTCTGCCGGGAGTCGTGGCGCACGACCGCTCCGGTGGGGACGAGAGCGTCGAGCGCCGCGAGGAGCCGGTCCAGATCACGGCTGTCGGGGACGACGATGATCGACGACTTGCCCGCCGCGAGCATCCGGGCCGCGGAAGATGCCAGCAGTCGGGCCCACCCCTGCAGGCCATCGACGAGCTGAGGAATCGCCTCCACGGCGGCGCGTCCGCCCGAGTCGAGCACGGCCCCGAGGCCCTCGTACAGTCCGACGGTGCCCTCGGCCACCGCGAGCGCCTCCGGGTCGGGCGTCTCCGCCGGCGCATCGGCGGTCCACGCCTTCTCGACACGCACCTGACGCTTGGGGATCACCAGACGCAGCACATCCGAGGCAGAGCCGGCTGCCCGGTCGGCCACCCGGCGCGCGAGCGTGTGCAGACGTTCCGGCAGGACCGGGACCTCCGACACGACGCTCTCCACCTCGGAGAGCGGGCGGTCCGCGTCGTCCTCGGTGCCGATCTCGACGACGTAGCCGTCGATCACGCGCCCAGCGGTGCGCAGCGGCACGCGGACCCGAACCCCGAGCGGGACGTCGCCCAGTTCCGCAGGGAGCGCGTAGTCGAAGAGCCGATCGAGTTGAGGCAGCGGGGAATCGAGGAGCACGCGCGCGATGCGCCGGCTCACCGGAGACATCAGGACCGCGGTCCCATCAGAGCCCGGCAGCGCGGCGCAGTTCTTCGACGCGGTCGGTGCGCTCCCACGTGAAATCAGGGAGTTCTCGACCGAAGTGACCGTATGCGGCCGTCTGGGCGTAGATCGGACGCAGCAGGTCGAGCTGCTCGATGATCGCCTGCGGACGCAGATCGAACACCGACGTGATCGCCTGTGTGATGACCTCGTCGGACACCTTGCCGGTGCCGAAGGTCTCGACGTAGAGACCGACCGGACGAGCGACACCGATCGCATAGGCGATCTGCACCTCGAGCCGGTCTGCGAGTCCCGCCGCCACCGCGTTCTTCGCCACCCATCGGGTCGCGTAGGCGCCGGAGCGGTCGACCTTCGACGGGTCCTTGCCGCTGAAGGCTCCTCCGCCGTGGCGGGAGGCGCCACCGTAGGTGTCGATGATGATCTTGCGGCCGGTGAGCCCGGCGTCTCCCTTGGGGCCACCGGTCACGAAGGGACCGGCCGGGTTGATGTAGAGGGTGACGTCGTCGAGGTCGAGACCGGTCGTGGCCAGCACGGGGTCGATGACGTGCTCGCGAACCTGCGCCTGCAGGTCTTCCTGCGAGATGTCGGGGTGATGCTGTGTCGAGACCACGACGGCGTCGACCGTCTTCGGGGTGAAGCCGTCGTAACCGAGGGTCACCTGGGTCTTGCCGTCGGGGCGGAGGAACGGCAGCACACCGGAGCGGCGCACCTCCGTCAGCCGCTCGGCGAGCCGGTGCGCGGTCCACGCGGCCATCGGCATGAGCTGCGGCGTCTCGTTCGTCGCGAAGCCGAACATGATGCCCTGGTCGCCGGCACCGAGGGCGTCGAGCGGATCGACCGACGATCCGTCGCGGTGCTCCTGAGCGCTGTCGACGCCGTGCGCGATGTCGGTCGACTGCTCGCCCACCGAGACACTGACACCGCAGGAGTCGCCGTCGAAGCCGGTCTCACTGGATGTGTAGCCGATGCCGTTCACGACCTGGCGGACGATCGTGGGGATGTCGACGTAGGCCTCGGTGCGGATCTCGCCGGCGACGTGCACGAGGCCCGTCGTGACGAGCGTCTCGACCGCCACGCGGGAGTCTCTGTCCTTGGCGATGAGCCCGTCGAGGATGCTGTCCGAGATCTGATCGCAGATCTTGTCCGGATGCCCCTCGGTGACGGACTCGGACGTGAACAGACGCAGGGCGCTCATCGAAACTCCAGAACGGGACGGACAGAGGGAGGGTGTTGCACCCATTCTGGACCGCGCCTCCGACAGAAGGGAGGCGCGGCCTCGAATATCACTCTGCGTGACGCAGGCGGAGCTTGTCCTCGTTGATCTCGTGCAGTGCGATGGTGAGCGGCTTGTCCTCGACGGAGGAGTCGACCAGCGGGCCCACGTTGTCGAAGAGGTTGCCCTCGTGCAGATCGGAGTAGTAATCGTTGATCTGGCGTGCGCGCTTGGCGGCGTAGATCACGAGCTCGTACTTGGAGTCGACGCGGTCGAGCAGGTTGTCGATGGGGGGATCGATGATGCCGTTGTTGTGTCCGGCCATGGTGAGACCTCCTGGTCAGGCGACGGGATCGTCGCGAAGTCGGTGCGAAATGGCGCGCGAAGACGCTCAGCGCGCAGAGCTTGAAGACAATTCTACGACCTCGCGGGCCGCCGTGGCGACGTCCTCGTTCACGATGAGGTGATCGAACTCGTTTTGAGCGGCGAGTTCGCCCTTCGCGGTGCGCAGTCGACGGGCGCGCTCCTCGGCATCTTCGGTGCCACGGCCGACCAGCCGGTGCACCAGTTCGTCCCAGCTCGGTGGCAGCAGGAAGATGAGCGTCGCGGCGGGCTCCGCGGCGCGCACCTGACGAGCGCCCTGCAGGTCGATCTCGAGCAGCACGGTCTTGCCTGCGGCCAGAGCCTCGTCAATGGGCCCCCGCGGCGTGCCGTAGCGCGACTTGTTGTGGACCACCGCGTACTCGAGGAGTTCCCCGTCGGCGATCAGCCGATCGAACTCCGCGTCGTCGACGAAGTAGTAGTGCACGCCGTGGATCTCGCCGGGGCGCGGGGGCCGTGTGGTCGCTGACACCGAGAGGTGGATCTCCGGGTTGTGCTCGCGGATGTGCGCGGCGACCGTGCCCTTGCCGACCGCGGTGGGGCCGGCGAGCACGAGGAGTCGACTCCGCGCTCCTCGCGCGCTCGGCGCGGGGAAGCGCGTGTCGAGCCATTCCTCGAGTACCCGGCGCTGACGAGCTCCGAGCCCACCGAGGCGCTTGACCGGAGAGATCTGCAGCTCCTCCAGTACCCGGTCGCGCTTGCCGGCACCGATCGCGGGGAGAGCGAGGAGGAAGTCGGTGATGCGCATCGACCCCTCGACGGAGTCGGCATCCGCGGTGGCGCGATGCAGAACTGTCTGCGGGGTCACCACCCGCATCGTGAGATCGCGCTTCACCGAAGCCCTGGCGCGCCGACGCTCCACGGCGCGGCGTGCGGCAGCAGCCCTGTCGACTTCGGGAACCGTGCGCTGCGCGTCAGACACCGGCCACCTCGAGGTACTCGGCGGCGCGTGCGGTGATCGCCTCGGCCAGATCCGCGGGACCCGCCGAGAGGATGCTGCGGCTCTCACTCGCGATCACCGCTTCCGACATCGGGCCGAAGCGGCGACGGAGGTCGGCCGGCGTGGCCCCCTGGGTGCCGAAACCGGGAGCGAGGATGGGAGCTGCCGGTGCGAAGGGCTCGATGCCGGCCAGGGTCCAGTCGACGGTCGCGCCGATCACGAAACCGAAACTCCCCCACCCCCCTGCCGCTGACTCCACGGCGTTGCGAGTGGAGACCTCGCTGATGACCACAGCGGACACCGTCGCACCCGTCGAGCCGGTGGAGCGCTGCAGGCCTTCGGCCTCGGGGTTGCTGGTCGCGGCGAGCACGAACAGCCCCTTGCCGTGGTCGGCGGCCAGCGCGAATGCCCCGTCGAGAGCACCGACTCCGAGGAACGGGTTGACCGTGAGCGCGTCGGCCTCCAGTGGTGAACCCGGAGTCAGCCACGCACGCGCGTAGTCGTCCATCGTCGAACCGATGTCTCCCCGCTTGGCGTCGGCGATCACGACGAGACCGGCCGCGCGTGCCGCTGCGAGAACATCTTCGAGTGCGGCGATGCCCTGGGAGCCGAAGCGCTCGAAGAACGAGACCTGGGGCTTGACGATGCCCACCCGCCCGGAAGCGGCCTCGACCGTGGG
>NZ_JBLVOH010000235.1:0-699 GCF_053543675.1 Microbacterium umsixpiens | reverse complement strand
CGCCTGTTCGACGCGTACCTGAACCCGAAAGTCGACGGACCACCCGTCCCCGGAGTCATGTTCCGGCCTTCGGGGGAGACGAACTCGGAAACGAACTCGGAAACCCTCGATGACGGTGCGGGTATGGACGACGACGCCCTTCCGTCCGGTGACCCGGGGCGGATGGTCGACACCCGCTCCCGGTCGCAGAAGCAGCACGACACCCTCGCCGCGATCCTCGGCATCGCCGCCCGCCATGACGACACCCCACGCCTGGGCGGGGGCGCGCCCACACTGGTGGTGTCCGTCACCGCCGACGACTACACGACCGGCCGCGGCTGGGCGCACGTCGAGGGCATCGACACCCCCGTCCCCACCCGTGTCGCCGTCCACACCGCGTGCGCGGGCGGGGTGCAACGGGTGCTGTTCGACCCGCACGGGCGGATCATCGGCATCAGCACCACCGACCGGATCTTCACCGCGCATCAGCGTCGCGCGATCACCCTCCGCGACCGTGAGTGCCTCATCCCCGGCTGCCACGTCCCCGCGACCTGGTGCGAGATCCACCACGTCCACGAGCACGCCCACGGCGGCCCCACCCACACCGACAACGGCGTCGCCCTCTGCTGGCACCACCACAGAACCCTCGACACCTCCGGCTGGGAGATCCGCATGCGCCACGGCACACCCCACGTCCGCGGACCCGCCTGGTGGGACCCC
>NZ_JBLVOH010000234.1:0-7989 GCF_053543675.1 Microbacterium umsixpiens | reverse complement strand
GTGCGGTGCGGGATCGGCGAGCAGCAGCTTCGCCAGCGCCACCCGGAAGCGCTCGCCGCCGGAGAGGGCGGACACCGGGCGCTCCGCCGTCGCCCCGCGGATCAGGAACCGGGCGAGCCGGTTGCGCAGCTCCTTCTCCGGTACCTGGGGCGCTGCGGCCGCGATGTTCTCGAACACCGATTGCTCCTCGACGAGGCCGTCGACCCGCTGCGGCAGGTAGCCGATCAGGTCGGTGTGGGCCTCGATGTGCAGGGTCGGCCGTTCATAACTCCTCAATTCTTCGGCTGAATCGGCCGAAGAGCCCTGTTCCGGGCCGTCGGCCGTCGTTTCTGAGGAGTTGTGAACACCGCCCGCGACCAACCGCTCCAGCAGCGTCGTCTTGCCGGCACCGTTCCGGCCGATCAGGGCCACACGCTCCGGACCCTGGATCACCCAGGCCCGCTCCTCGTCGCCGATCGTCGCGATCCGGCGGCTCCGGGACACCTGCGGATCGGGCAGCTCGATCTTCATCGAGGAGTCCGAGCGCACGCGGCGCCCGGCCTCCTCGCGTGCGGTGTGCGCGGCCTCCTCCTTGGCGCCGACCTCGGTGCGGAGCCGGCCGGCCGACACCTCGGCTGCCATCTTGCGGCCGTGCGCGATGATCTTCGGGACCCGCTTCTCGATCTCGGCCTTCTTCGCCGTGCGGGCGCGGTGCGCGAGTTTGACCTCGGCCTCGATCCGCTGGCGCTTCTCCTTGCGGAGCGCCTGCGCGGCGGTGACCTCGGCCTGCTTCGCGGCATCCTGCTCCGCGTCCAGCCAAGCCCGCCACTCGGAGTACGGTCCGCCGAACACGCTCAGCGTCTGGGCGTAGAGCTCGGCGGTGTCGTCCATCAGCTCCAGCAGCGACAGGTCGTGGCTGACGACGATGAGCGTGCCCTTCCAGGCGCGCACCATCGCCGCGAGCTTCGCCCTGGCGTCACGGTCGAGGTTGTTGGTCGGCTCGTCGAGGAGTGTGATCGGCGCGCGACGCAGGCGGATGCCGGCGATCGCGACGAGCACGGCCTCGCCGCCGGAGAGTTCCCCGATCCTGCGGTCGAGGAACTCCGGCGCCAGGCCGGCTTCGGCGAGCGATGCCTCGGCCCGTGCCTCGATGTCCCAGTCGTCGCCGACCGCGTCGAAGTGGGCCGGGTCGACATCGCCGGAGCTGATCGCCCGCACGGCGTCGAGCGCCCCGGAGACGCCGAGCAGTTCGGCGACGCGGCGGTCGACGTCGAGGGTCAGCTGCTGGGGGAGGTACGCGACCTCACCGGATGCCGTGACGATGCCCGAGGTCGGTTCGAGCTCGCCGGCCATCAGTCGCAGCAGCGTGGACTTGCCGGCGCCGTTGCGGCCGACGAGGCCGGTGCGTCCGGAGCCGAAGGCCCCGGACACGCCGTCGAGCGCGACCGACCCGTCGGGCCAGGTGAAGGTGAGTCGGTCGAGGACGACCGACGCGTGAAGAGTGGAGGGTTGTGACATGAGTGTCTCCTGTCGAGTGCGAGGGTGCACTGACACCGAGCCCCGGCCGGGCGTGAACACGTCACGGATGCGGAGGGGAGGGTCTGCCGTGGAGTTGGCGATCGTCGGTTCAGCGCGCGGAAAGAGGAGCGCGGAGGCGACGGATCAGATCAAAGGACTTCCAGACACGGCGGACAGGACTCCCCGACGATACCCGGGCGTGTCGGCGTTTCGCAACCCCGGGCGTGTCGCGGAGTGGTCGCGTAGCTCAGCTCTTCGCGATCCCGTCGATCCACTTCGTGAGGAAGCGGTGCACGTCGGTCAGCTCCTCCTCGGAGATGCTGTGCGTGAGCCCGGTGTACACCCGGCCGGACAGGTCGGAGTGGCCGGGCAGCCACTGCGCGGTGTGACCGACCAGCTCGGGCGGGATGACGTCGTCGTGGGTGCCGCGCCCCCAGAAGACCGGCGGGCGCAGCTCGGCCAGTGCCTCATCGTGCGGCAGTTCGCCGGATGCCACGTAGCCGCTGAGCGCCGCGACCGCGCCGAAGCGCTCGGGTGCGAGTCGGAGAGCCTGCAGCGACACCGCCGCGCCCTGCGAGAAGCCGAGCAGTGCGACCGAGGGAGCATCTTCTGCCGCCGCGTCGAGCCAGCGCAGGAACGCCTCGGCGGCGACCGTGACCGCCTCGGGGCTGCGTCCGTCGAGTCCCTCGATCGCGTACCAGGACCGCCCCGGCATCGGCCACGGTGGTGCGAGGGGAGCGGCGACGGATGCGACGGCGATGCCCTCGGGGAGGTACGGGACGAGTCCGAACAGGTCGTGCTCATCGGCCCCGTAGCCGTGCAGCAGCACCAGCAGCGGCATCCGTCCGCGGTCGGGGGACGACCATCTGGTCGCGGTGTCATCGATCGTCAGGTTCTCGCTCACACCGTCATCCTGCCAGGGACGACCGACGTGCACGCGGTGTCGGTCGGGGGAGGCGGCTGGTAGAAAGGACACATGTCGGTCCGCACACCTGATCCCGATCCGGAGCCCGAAGACGATGGTCTCGGCGCGTTCCCGGACGCGAACCCGCCGGCGCCCGACGGCAACCCCGGCTGGTTGAGTGAGTTCGAACTCGAAGAGGCGCGGCGCCGACTGCCGATGCTCTACGTCGAAGCGATCCCGGTGCGCACCGACGGCTCCGGGCAGGTCATCGAGATCGGCATCCTCCTGCGGTCCACGCCGATGGGGGAGATGACCCGCACGATCGTGTCGGGTCGGGTGCGCTTCGGCGAGACCATCCGCGATGCCCTGTTCCGGCACGTCGAGAACGATCTCGGTCCGATGGCGTTCCCGATCATGCCGCCGCAGCCGCTGCCGTTCACGGTGGCCGAATACTTCCCGATGCCCGGTGTGAGCGCGTTCCACGACGACCGGCAGCACGCCGTGTCGCTGGCGTTCGTCGTGCCGGTGACCGGCACGTGCGAGCCGCGTCAGGATGCCCTCGAGGTCACCTGGTTCTCGCCGGAGGCCGCGGGGTCGGATGCGGTCGCCGCCGAGATGGAGAACGGACGAGGCACCCTCATCCGTCAGGCTCTCGCCTACCTCGGCCTGCTCCGCTAGTCGGCTCCGCACCCCGCACTCCCTCCGGTCGCCCTGGGCCTTCCCGAGGGTGACTCTTGCGTCGACGAATCTAATGGGCTAGAAAGTAGACCATTAGTCCAATCGGCAAAAGGATGCTTCGACATGGATGCTTCGACAACGACGTCGCGCAGCACAGCAGCACCCCAGGAGCGCAATCTCCGCGGGAACCTCGGGGCGGTGTCCGTCACCTTCATGGTGATCGCGGCCGCAGCCCCCCTCACGGTCGTCGGCGGACTCGTGCCCATCGGCTTCCTCGTGGGCAACGGCATCGGCTTCCCGGTCATGTTCCTCGTTGCCACCGTGATCCTGCTGCTCTTCTCGGTGGGCCTCACGGCGATGAGCCGCTTCCTGCCCAAGGCAGGATCGTTCTTCGTGTTCGCGACCCACGGGCTCGGTCGCACGCCCGGGCTCGCCACCGCCTACCTCGCGCTCGTCTGCTACACGACCGTGCAGATCGCGGTGTTCTCCTACCTGGGCGCGACGATCAGCTCGAGCATCGTCCTCCTCGGCGGCCCCGAGATCCCGTGGTGGCTGCTCACCCTCGCCTCGGTGGCGCTCGTCGGCGCGCTCGGCTATCGGCAGATCGAGCTCAGCTCCCGCGTCCTCGTGGTCGTGCTGCTCGCCGAGATCGGCATCGTCGTGCTGCTGGGGATCGTCATCCTCGTCACCGGCGGTGCGGAGGGTGTGACCTTCGGCTCGTTCCTGCTGCAGAACGTCCTCTCCGGTGCGCCCGCACTCGGCCTGATGTTCGCGATCGCGAGCTTCATCGGCTTCGAGTCGACCGTCGTCTACCGCGATGAGGTGCGCACGCCGGAGCGCACGATCCCCCGTGCGACTTACGCGTCCGCGATCGTGATCGGCGTCTTCTACGCCTTCGCCGCCTGGGCCGTCGTGGTGGGTGTCGGCGAGGGAGCGATCATCGAGGAAGCGGCCGCCGACCCGACCACGCTGATCACCCGTGTCACCGAGCAGTACCTCGGCCCGGTCGGCTCGATCGCCGTCGCCGTGCTGTTCCTCGGGAGCATGTTCGCCGCGGTGCTGTCGCTGCACAACGTGCTGACCCGCTACCACCACGCCATGGCCAACGCCCGCGTCCTCCCCGACAGGGTCGGCACGGTGCACGCGCAGCATGGTTCCCCGCACGTCGCCTCGATCGTGCAGGTGGCGACCTCCGGCATCGCGATCATCGTGCTCGCCTTGATCGGCTTCGCGCCGGAGAACATCTTCTCCTGGTTCGCCGGCATCGGGACGCTCGCGATCGTGATCCTGATGGCGGTCACCTGCCTCTCGGTCGTGGTCTACTTCGCCCGCACCCGGGTGCTGCGAAGCCCCTGGCACACCGTGATCGCCCCGATTCTGGGGTTCGTCGGTCTCGCCGTTTCCGCCGTTCTCATCGCTGCCAACTTCCCGCTGCTCGTGAGCGATGTCGACGCCGACGGGAACCCCGCCTGGGGCCCGATCAGCATCACCCTGGTCGGGGTCGTGGTCATCGCCCCCGTGATCGGACTCGTGCAGGCCGCGATCATGCGCGCGAAGGCACCGGAGGCGTACGCCCAGATCGTGCGTCGATTCGACGAGAACGCCTGACCCTCGACACGCTCGCCTCGCACCCGAAGGATGGACATCATCAGCACCCACGCCCTGCCCCGACCCCTGATCGGCATCTCCGGACGACGCTTGCGTGGCGCGGCGATCGGCGCACCGCACGGTTTCGCCGACGCTCCGCTCGAGGCCTACCTCAGCGAGTACTCGACCTCGGTGCTCCACGCCGGCGGGCTGCCGGTGCACCTGCCGATGGATGCCGTGCCGGCCGAGCTCGTCGAGCGCCTCGACGGCGTCGTGATCGTGGGCGGCGACGACGTCGATCCCCGCCTCTACGGGCAGACCCCGGGACCGTTCACCCCTTTGATCGACCCGCAGCGCGACGCGTTCGAAGCCGGGCTGATCGAGGCCGCCATCAGCGGCGGCATCCCGCTGCTCGGAGTCTGCCGCGGCGCACAGCTCCTCAACGTCGTCCGCGGCGGCACGCTCCACTCGCACCTGCCGCCGGGCGAGGGGGAGTCGCACGGCTCCTACGCCTACCCGCGCGCCCATCGGGTGCACGAGGTGCGCACGGCGCCGGGCAGCGTCGCCCAGACGCTGTACGGCGAGACGACCCGTGTCAACTCGTTCCATCACCAGGCGGTCGACGTGCCCGGCCGCGGAGTCGTGGTGACGGGGTGGGCGCCCGACGGCGTCGTCGAGGCCATCGAGCTCGAAGGCCTTCCGGCGATCGGGGTGCAGTGGCATCCCGAGACCTTCGGAGCCGACCCGGTCTTCGGCTGGCTGGTCGCACAGTCCGCCGCCCGTGCGACGCTCGCCGCGTCCGCCACACAGAACATCGCCTAGGCGTCACCGAACAAGGAGAAGAAATGCGACACGCAGACAAGAACGCCCTCATCACGGGCGCAGGCTCCGGCATCGGGCGGGAGACGGCCCTCCGGCTCGCCGGTGAAGGAGCGCGCATCCTGGTGACCGACGTGTCCGCCGATGGTGCGGCCGAGACGGTGCGCCTCATCGAGGAGGCAGGCGGCACCGCCCTTGCGTCCGTGGTGGACGTGCGCTCACGGGAGCAGATCCGCGCGGCGGTCGACCTCGCGCGTGCGGCCTGGGGGTCGCTGCACCTCCTGGTGAACAACGCCGGAGTCGTCACCGAGCACTCGTTCGAGACCCTCACCGAGGAGGCATGGGACTTCGTCTTCGACATCAACCTCAAGGGACAGTTCCTCGTCGCGCAGGAGGTCGCCCCGCTCATCGCCGAGTCCGGCGGCGGGGCGATCGTGAACCTGTCGACCGTCGAGGCCCTCGTCGTCGTGACGAGCACCGGCACCGCGCAACCGCACTACAACGCGAGCAAGGGCGGCGTGCCGATGCTCACGAAGGCGCTCGCGGTCGAGCTCGCGGCGAAGAACATCCGCGTCAACTGCGTGGCCCCCGGCCCGATCGCGACGGACTTCTTCGACTACGAGAGCGTCACGAGCCCCGAGGCTCTGGAGTTCATGAAGCAACGCCTCCTGGTGCCGCGGGTGGGCGTGCCCGCCGATATCGCCTCCGCGGTCTCCTGGCTGCTCAGCGACGAGGCGTCCTGGATCGACGGCATCCAGCTCCCCGTCGACGGAGGGTGGCTGACGCGATGATCGACGACGTGCGCCTGGCTCCGGACGAGCTGGAGGCTGCCGGCATCCGCACCGTGATCGTCGCGACGCCCGACCTGCAGGGTCGACTCGTCGGCCGCCGCATCCCGGTCGAGGGCTTCGGCCGCGTCGTGGAGAACGGTGTCGACATCTGCACCTGTGCCTGGGCGTGGGACATCGACCAGGGCCTCGAACTGATCGATGCGAACAAGTTCGCGCTGTGCGGGATGCACAACGGCGTCCCCGACGTGACGCTGATCCCCGACCTCGAGACCCTCCGCCCCGCGGCCTGGCTCGAGGGGGTGGCCATCTGCCTCGCCGACCCGGTCGACGTGCACACGCACGAGCCGATGCCGCTCTCGCCCCGCGTGCTGCTGAAGCAGGAGCTCGCCCGCATCCGGGAGCTCGGGCTCACCCCGCTCGCGGGGACGGAACTGGAGTTCTACCTGTTCCGCAACGACCCCAGGGAGCTGCGCCGCTCCGGATTCCGTGACCTCGACCCGACCACCCTCACGCCGTCGGACTTCATGATCCACGAGGGCAATCTCTACGAGCCCTTCTTCCAGAAGCTGCGCGCCGACCTCCGTGCCAGCGGCATCCTCGTCGAAGCCGCGCAGAGCGAATGGGGACTCGGGCAGTGGGAGATGACCTTCGAGTACGGCGACCCGCTGGAGATGGCCGATCGGCACGCGCTCTACAAGCTGGCGGTGCGCGACACCGCCGCTCGCGCGGGCATGTCGGCGACGTTCATGGCGCGGCCGCTCAACGACCAGCCCGGATCCTCCTGCCACGTGCACGTCTCGTTCGTCGACGACGAGAGCACGGCGGTGTTCTGGGACGAGTCGGCTCCGGATCGCCTCAGCGCGCGGATGCGGTCGGCGATCGCCGGCGCGCTCGAACACGCCCCCGCGCTGATGGCCTGGTATGCGCCGACCGTCAACTCCTACCGCCGCAGCAACTCGTCCGACGTGGCGGGGAGCGGTCAGACCTGGGGCTTCGACAACCGCACCACGACGGTGCGGGTGGTGGGGTACTCGCCGCAGGCGCTGCGCTTCGAGTTCCGCCTGCCCGGCGCCGACACGAACCCGTACTTCACCCTCACCGGGGTCCTGGCGTCGGCGCGCGACGGCATGGAGAAGGAGACCGTGCTGGGTGACGCCGTGGTCGGAAGCGCCTACGACCTTCCCGCCGACGGGGCCATGCCCGCAGATCCTCGTCAGGCGAGCATCCTGTTCGGCGAGAGCCCGCTCGTGCAGGAGCTCCTCACTCCCGAGCTGATCTCACATCAGCAGGTGCTGCTCGACCACGAGTGGACGACGTTCATGGCCCGCGTCACCGACTGGGACCTGCACCGCTACTTCGATCGGATCTGACATGACGTACCCCGCCCTGCGCACCTGGATCGCCGGCGTCGCCGAGGACAGTCCCGAGAGCGACGGCACCTGGCTGCATGACCCGAACACGGGGGAGGCCCTGGTCGCCTCCGCGTCGAGCTCACTCGACCAGGTCGGCCGTGCCGTGACCGCGGCGCAGCAGGCGCACGACGACGGGCGCTGGCGCGGCCTCGCCCCCGAGCGCCGCGCGGAGAAGCTGGAGGCGCTCGCCGACTGGCTGGACGAGCGGGCCGAGGAGGTCGCGCATCTCGACGCACTCAACAGCGGCGTGCCGATCTCCGTCACGCGGCTGTTCGGCGGGGCGAACGGCGCGACCCTGCGG
>NZ_JBLVOH010000233.1:0-5497 GCF_053543675.1 Microbacterium umsixpiens | reverse complement strand
TCGGGCAGCCCCGGCGAGGCGAACGAGATCGTGGCGCGGCCGCTCAGCACGACGAAAACCTCGTCGGCCTCGGTATCGGTCGCGGTGCCCGGGGTCATCTCCCACACGCCGATCTCGACCCCGCCGATCGTCGCCAGCTCGTGCACGGCGGTCGTCGGGGTGCCGGCGAGCACCTCCTCAGCGGGCAACGGCTCGTGCGCGAGCGCGAGACCACGAGCATCCATCCCCGTCCCCGCCGCGAGAGCGTTCACGAGTCGAAGCCCATGCCGACGGCGTCGAGCGTCTTGAGGAAGAGGTTGCGCTTGCCCTCGTTGTGGTCCGCCCGGTTCATGGCTGCGCGCACCAGGTTCACGCCGATCGACGCGGCGGGCTCCGGCGGGAACGGGATCGGCTTCTCGCGCACCATCCGCAGCTCGGTGCGTTCGGTCTCTGCGCCCGACAGCGTGTCGAGCATGACGTCTGCCGCGAAGCGCGCAGCACCGACGCCCAGTCCGGTGAAGCCGGTCGCATAGGTGACGCGGCCCTTGCGGGCGGTACCGAAGAACGCGCAGAAACGGCTCGACGAGTCGATCGCCCCGGCCCAGCGGTGGGTGAAGCGCAGGCCCTCCAACTGCGGGAAGGTCGTGAAGAAGTGCGAGGCGAGCTTGCGGTGGCTCTCAATGCGGTCCTCGTACTCGGGGCGCACCTTGCCGCCGTAGTGGTAGACCGCGTCGTAGCCGCCGAACAGGATGCGGTTGTCGGCGGTGAGCCGGTAGTAGTGGAACTGGTTCGCGCTGTCGGCGAGGCCCTGGCGGTTCGACCAGCCGATCGACGCGAGCTGTTCGGCGGAGAGCGGCTCGGTCATCAGCACGTAGTCGTAGACCGGCACGGTCATCAGGCGGTTGCGCTTGAGGAGCGAGGGGAACACGTTGGTGGCGAGGGCCACGGCATCCGCCACGACCCGACCGTTCGGCGTGACCAGCGTGATCGGACCGGAGCCGTCGCCTTCGATGGCGCGCACGATGCTGTGCTCGTAGATCTCGACGCCGAGGTCTGCGGCGACGCGTGCCAGCTCGACGCCCAGCTTGGCCGGGTGCACCAGGGCAGAGCCCTCGCGGTCCCAGGCTCCGGCGAGGAACGTCTCGGAGTGCACCTCCGCCTGCACGGCTTCGCGGTCGAGGAAGCCCGGTTCGTCCCGGAGCCACTCGACCTGATGCGGCTCCACCGCCACGGCCAGCTGACCGGTGCGCTCGAACTCCGCGTCCATGCCGTAGCGTGCGACGGTCTGCTCGATGCCGTCGAGGTTCTCGTGGCCCAGCTCCTCGAGCCGGTCGATCTCCTCGGGCCAGCGGGTGACCCCGTTCTCGTGACCGTGGGTGAGGCTTGACTCGCAGAAGCCGCCGTTGCGACCGGATGCCGCCCACGCGATCCGCGACGCCTCCAGGAGGACGACGCGGCGCTCGGGGTCGCGCTCTTTGGCGCGCACGGCCGTCCACAGTCCGGCGTAGCCGCCGCCGACGATCGCGAGGTCGGCGCGGACCGTGCCGTTCAGGCGCGGATGAGTCGGTCGATCGACATCATCGAGCCAGAACACGCGGAGCGCGGTGTCGCGCAGGGAGTCGTCGACGACCCGCTGCGGCGGCCGACGGCGTTCGAAGACGGTGGTTCCCATGATCACTCCGATGCGTCAGGGGTGCGCCTCAGCGCGTTCCCCAGTTGTAGAGGTCTTTGTACAGGCCCGCGTAGAGCAGGCTCTCGGTGTGGACGATGCCCGGGATGGTGCGGATGCGGGTGGCGATGAGGGTGATCAGGTGCTCGTCGTCCTCGCACACGGCCTCGACGAGGATGTCGAACGTCCCGAGCGTGACGACGACGTAGGCCAGCTCGGGGATCGTGGTGAGCTCTTCGGCGATCGCGCGGGGGTCGCCGGAGACGCGGATGCCGATCATCGACATGCGGTGGAAGCCGAGCTGCATCGGGTCGGTGACCGCGACGATCTGGATGATGCCGGCCTCGGTCATCCGCTGCACACGCTGGCGAGCAGCCGCCTCGCTGAGCCCGACCTCACGCGCGATCTCGGCGTACGGTCGGCGGCCGTCCTCCTGCAGGAGTTCGACGATGCGCTTCGAGATGTCGTCCAGTGCAGGCTGGGCAGGCTTGGGGCTCATCTATCGATATTGACAGTCAACACCTGATTCTGCAACTGATTCAGTCGCTGTGCGCGGGCGATATCTTCCGATTCCGCAGGCTGCGCGCTACCATGACGGCATGTCCCGCACCCTTCTGAAGAACTCCGCGCCGTTGCAGAACTTCATCGGCGGTCGCTACGTGCCCGCGTCCGGGACGGAACGGATGCCGCTCCTCGATCCTGTCACCGAAGCCGCCTACGGCGAACTGCCGATCTCCGACGGTGCCGACGTCGACGACGCCTATGCCGCGGCATCCGCGGCCTTCCCGCTCTGGCGTGACACGACGCCCGCCGATCGGCAGCTGGCGCTGTTCCGCATCGCCGATGAGATGGAGTCGCGGGCCGAGGAGTTCGCCGACCTGGAATCGCAGGACACCGGCAAGCCGCGCGCCAGCCTCGTCGCCGACGAGATCATGCAGTCGGTCGATCAGCTGCGTTTCTTCGCCGGTGCCGCCCGCAGTCTCGAAGGCCGGGCCGCCGGGGAGTACCTCGCCGGACATACCTCCTTCGTGCGTCGGGAGCCGATCGGCGTGATCGGTCAGGTGACGCCGTGGAACTATCCGCTGAACATGGCCGTCTGGAAGATCGCGCCTGCGCTCGCCGCCGGGAACACGGTCGTGCTCAAGCCCGCGGAGTCGACGCCGTTGACCACGCTTCTGCTCGCCGAGATCGTCGCGCTGCATACCCCGGCCGGCACTCTGAACGTCGTGCTGGGCGATCGCGACACGGGTGTGGCGCTGGTCGAGCATCCGACCCCGCAGATGGTCGCGATCACCGGTTCGGTACGGGCGGGCATGGCGGTGGCGCGCTCGGCGGCGAACGACGTGAAGCGCGTGCACCTGGAACTCGGTGGCAAGGCGCCCGCGATCGTGTTCGCGGATGCCGTGCTCGAGAAGGCTGTCGACGGGATCATCACCGGGGCCTTCTTCAACGGCGGCCAGGACTGCACGGCGGCCACTCGGGTGCTGGTGCACGAGTCGCAGCACGACGAGCTCGTCGCGGCGCTCGTGGCCAGGGCGAAGACGCACGCGCGCACCGGCGGACCGCACGAGGAGGGGGTGCTGTACGGCCCGCTGAGCAGCGCGGCGCAGCTCGCTCAGGTGCAGGGCTTCATCGACCGCCTGCCGGCGCATGCGACCGTCGAGACCGGCGGACGCCGCCAGGGAGACCGGGGCTACTTCTGGGAGGCCACGATCGTGTCGGGCGTGCGGCAGGACGACGAGGTCGTGCAGGGCGAGATCTTCGGTCCGGTGCTGACCGTGCAGGCGTTCGGATCCGACGACGAGGCGCTGGAGATGGCGAACGACGTGCCCTATGCGCTCGCCGCGTCGGTATGGACGACGGATCATGCCAGGGCGATGCGGTTCTCGCGCGACCTCGACTTCGGCTGCGTGTGGATCAACACGCACATCCCGTTCGTGTCGGACATGCCCCACGGCGGGTTCAAGCACTCCGGATACGGCAAGGACCTCTCGCAGTACGGCTTCGATGACTACACCCGCATCAAGCACGTGATGAGCGCGCTCGACTGAGTGGCAGCGGCCGCAGAGCCCGCGCAACGCGCCGACGGTTCGAGTGTGAGGGTCAGCTCACGTGCGTCTGGAGCCAGGGCATGGGGTCGATGGCGACGGTGTTGATGTGGACCTCGAAGTGCAGGCAGGAGCCGAACACGTAGCCGGTCGATCCGACGTCGCCGATGTACTGACCTTCGTCGACACAGTCGCCGACCTCGACCGCACGGGTTCCGTAGTTCAGGTGCGAGTAGACGGTGCTCACGGCCTGTCCGTCGACGATGCTCTCGATCTGAATCGTCACGCCGTAGCCCTGGTAGCTCTCGGTGGAGCGGGAGACGCAGCCCTTCATGGCGGCGTTGATCGGCGTGCCGACGCCGGCAGCGAAGTCCTGGCCGAGGTGAGACCGGCCCGGGCGGGAAGCGCCGAAGCCATCGGTGAACGAGTAGGTCCCGTCTGCCATCGGCATGACGATGCGATCGGCGATGGGGATGTCGACCGCGCTTCCGAGCGGCATGCCGGCAGCGAGTGCGGCCGCGACGGCACGGGAGCGCGTCTCTTCGACCTCTTCGGGCGTCGTCGCCGAGAAGGTCCCGCGCGGAGCGATCTCGGCACGGATCTCGTCCGAGGACGAGGAGGACGCCGACGTGGGCGTGTAGGACTGCGCGGCATCGGCAGCGGCCGCAGTGGTGAGGCTGGTGGTGGCGCCGGCGACGACTCCTTCGCTCCCGGTGGCGAGTGCGGGCAGTGCGGCGCCGGTGACCATCACGCCGATCGCGAATGTGGCGCCGAGCGCCTTGGCCTTCGCCCACGGACGCTTCGCGCGGCGGGGACGGACCGGAGACGATGCGGGCTTTCGCGCGAGACGCCCTCGCGGGCTCCGCGGGCGGCCGGGCGTGCCGGTGGCCTTCGGGTGCGACGGGCGTGGGGTGTCCGTGGCGGCGCTGCTCGCGCCGACGGGAGACTGCGTGTCTGTGGGTGTGCTCGCGTCGACGGGAGACTGCGCGTCTGTGGCGGTGCTCGCGTCGACGGGAGACTGCGTCTCGGTGGCGGTCGCGGTCGCGGTGGCGGTGCTCGCGTCGACGGGAGACTGCGTCGCGGTGGATGCGTCGGCCGTGCGGGGAGGCTGTGCGTTCGAGGGCGCGTCCGCCGCGCGGGGAGCTTCAGGAGTCGTGGGGGCGGAGTTCCGCCGATCGCGCCGCAGCAGCGGGCGGGGTGCGACTGGTGCTTCTTCGGGGGCTTCCGGGGCGTCGTGAGCGCGCTCGGGTGGCAGGGAGTTCGTGACGGAGTCCTTCCGGAGGGCAGATGTACGCGGCGGTCGATCCCCCCGGATGCCACCGTTACCGATCTGTAATTTAGTTGGCGAACCTGTGAGCGTCAAATCGAAGAGCGGATGCTCGACGTCATTTCGACGACGGATGCTCGGTCTCCAGCGACATCGGTGTGTGCGGTGTCGACGTGGATACTCACACTCTGCCCTGGTGGGGGCGTCTGCGTGCGTCGCAGTGCGGCGTGCTCTAGCCGGTGTGGTCAAGTGTTGCGTCGGTGTTTCTGTGGAGGGCGTGTCGGTGTTTCGCGTGTTTCGGAATATTGCTCTGAACTGGGGTTGTCGGGGTCTGAATGTCGGTGGTCCCGGGTTGACTGGGGGGTATGAACAACCCCGCGGAGGTGCTCGGCCAGGTCGTCGCTGACCTGGATGCGGTGCTGCGCTCTGACGTGATCGCCCGGCTCGGTGACGACGAGAAGATGGGGTTGTTGCGGGTCGCGGGTGAGGTGCAGCGGCGGGTGGGGGCGGTGGTCGTGGAGGCGGTCGCGTCGG
>NZ_JBLVOH010000232.1:14077-25815 GCF_053543675.1 Microbacterium umsixpiens | reverse complement strand
ATCGCCCGCGCCTCGCGCGCGACGACCACCAGATTGCGCTGCAGAAGCTTCGCCGAGGCGTAGTTCACGACCACCACGGCGAGCCGACCGTGCTCGGTTGACACGCGATTCTCTCCCCCCGGATCCGCATCGCGGATCACCTCGGGTCGCCGGCCGAATTCCCCAGAGGCGCGACCGACGTCGACTCCCAGGAGAATGACTATACGCGAGAGGCGTCTCCGCGTAACGGCTTCGGAGGATCACGGTACGATGAGCCGCGCGCCGGAGTGAAGGCGCGAGACTGCCATGGGGATGGTGCGGATGACCAGGGGACCGGAATCGAGCGACATGATCGCGGTGACGATCGGCATACCTACCTACCGGAGGCCGGAGCTCCTGGAGGCGCTGCTCCTCGCGCTCCCTCCGCGCATCGCGGAATGTGCTGCGCTCGGGGTCGAGATCGATGTGCTGGTCGTCGACAACGACGGCACTGGGTCCGCGCGCGAGGTCGCGGAGCGCGCAGATCTGCCGATGCGCTACGTCGTCGAACCGACCCCGGGTATCGCGGCAGCCCGCAACCGAATCCTGGGTGAATGCGACGGACGCGATCTGGTCGCCTTCATCGACGACGACGAGATCCCGCGGGAGCACTGGCTCTCGTCTCTCCTCACCGTCTGGCGCGACCACAACGCTGATGCGGTGATGGGACGCGTGATCTCGGTCTTCGAGGAGGACGTCGATCCCTGGCTGCTCACCTCCGGCACTTTTCGACGACCGATACGAAAGACCGGCACCGTCCTCGAAGTCGCGGCGGCAGGAAACCTCCTGCTCGATCTGCGCTGCATCCGCCGGCTCGGCCTCCGCTTCGATCAGACGCTCGGGCTCGGCGGCGGCGAAGACACCCTCTTCTCTCGGCAGCTGGCGCGCCGGGGCGGCCTGATCGTGTGGTGCAACGAGTCCGAGACCGAGGACCTCGTCGTCGCCGCGAGACTCAGCCGGGCCTGGGCCGCGCAGCGCGCGTTCAGCTCTGCGAACGCGAACACGAGGATCGAGCTGCAGCTGACCGACGGTGCGCTGCGCCGAGGCGCGCTGCGCGTACGCGCATTGCTGGGCGGTGTCATCCGCATCGTCGCCGGCGTCCTTCGGCGGGGTTTCGGCGCGGTCACCTCGAACATCGACCATCACGCCAGAGGCACCCGCATCGCGCACCGCGGCCGCGGGATGGTCGCAGCCGCCTTCGGCCGCCGTTACGACGAGTACCGCCGCCCATCGGAGGATGACACCACCATGACAGACCCCGCATCGACCATCCGCGTGATGCAGTCGCTCGGCGCACCGCGCCCGACGACGAACCCGTACAACAAGATGCTCGACGAAGCGCTCGGGTCCACCGAGGGCCTCGAACGGCTGCGCTTCTCGTGGGGCACGGCACTCTTCGGGCGCTACGACGCCTTCCACTGGCACTGGCCGGAGGCCAAGCTGCACGGCTCGACCTGGTGGAAGTCCACCGGTAAGTTCCTCCTCACCACCGCGCTCGTCTTCCGGCACCGCCTCTCGAGGCGGATCGCCGTGGTGCGGACGGTGCACAACATCGAGCTCCCCGACGACAACGCGCCACGGTTGTGGCTGCTGCGCTTCATCGATCGCCACACCGACTACCGGATCGTCATCAACGAGACGACGCCGCTCCCGCCAGGGACGCCGCACAGCCTGATCCTGCACGGGCACTACCGCGACTGGTACGCGAAGTTCCCGGCGGCCGAGCGGGTGCCCGGTCGACTCGGATCGTTCGGCGGGGTCCGCCGCTACAAGGGCCTGGAAGGGTTCATCGACGCCTATGCGGAGGCCGTCACGACCGAGCCGACGCTGAGCCTGAAGATCGGCGGGCGCCCGTCCACCCCCGAACTCGGCGACGACTTGAGGGCGCGGACCGCGGGCCTTCCCGGCGTCGAGCTGCACCTCGACTTCCTCACCGATGCCGAACTCGTCCAGCTTGCGACCTCATCCGAGCTCATCGTGTTGGCGTACCGGTTCATGCACAACTCGGGTAGCGTGCTCGCCGCCCTGTCGATGGCGCGCCCGGTACTGGTGCCGCGCAACGAGGCGAACGAGGCGCTGGCGCGCGAAGTGGGCGCCGCGTGGGTGCTCATGTACGACGGCGACCTCGACGCACCGACCGTCGTGGAGGCGTGGCGTGCCGCGTCGACGCTGACCGGCTCGCCTGACCTGTCGCGCCGTGACTGGGCGGATGCCGGCCGTGCGCACCGGGATGCGTTCCGCGAGGGCGTCGCCCACAAAAGACGGCTCCGCTGAGCCGTATCCCCGAGCGCATCCTTCGACGACGAGAGGCTGTATTGATGTCCACACCCATGAGACGCGCGTTCTTCCGCGCGAAGGCGGCGACCGTGCGCGCGAAAGCGGGCTCCTTTCACCGCGAACTCCTCGCGAACGAGCGGCTGGCCCCGGACGAGTTCGCTCAGATGCAGAACCGGCTCGCACGCGACATCGCGGCGTTCGCCATGGACTCCTCGCCGTTCTACGGCAGGCACTACGGTGAGCTCGGTATCCGCCCGGACTCCCTGACCGATCCGGAGGCATGGGCGGCGCTGCCGATCCTCGATCGTGCCACGGTGAAACAGCACGCGGCGGAGTTCCGCACCGCCGAGGCGACCGACGCCAATGCTCGTCCCGCGCTGACCGGCGGGAGCACCGGGGAACCGCTGGCCACGTTCCACGACGCACGAGTGCCGTCTCTCGCGCTGAGCTGGCGGATGTACTCCTGGTGGGGAGTGGAGCCGTCCGACGACCTCGCCCGCGTGGGTCGCTGGAACTTCGGCCGCCTGGCGACACTCAAGAACGACGTGGCGTGGTGGCCGACCAAGCAGGTCTACCTCGACGCCGGTCTCATCTCGGCGCAGACCATGGAGACGTTCCATCGCCAGCTCATGGCGACACGACCGCGCCTGATCGAGGGCTACGTGGGAGCGATGCTGGAGTTCGCCGACTTCCTGGAACGCCGAAAACTGAGCGTCCCCGCACCGACCGCGATCGCGACGACAGCTGCGCCGCTCACCGCATCCGTCCGCACCCGCCTCGAGTCCGTCTTCGGCGCTCCCGTCTACGACGAATACCGTGGTTCCGAGTTCGGCTGGATCGCCGGCGAATGCGGCCACCGCGACGGTCTCCACGTGTTCGCGGATGTCCGACGCGTCGAGGTGGTGGACGAAGACGGCGCCCCCGCAGCGCCCGGTCAGCTGGGCGACCTCGTCATCACGGACCTTCGCAACCGGGTGTTTCCCATGATCCGGTACCGCACGGGCGACAAGGGCATCCTGCGGGCGGAACCCTGCCGCTGCGGCCGTGCGCTCCCGCTCATGGAGCAGCCGCAGGGCCGGACGACGGACCTGATCCGCCTGCCCAGCGGCACCGTGCTCGCGCATCGCCTCATGGGGATGTTCGCGGCACACCCGGAAGCAGTCCGGCTTTTCCAGATCCACCAGCTCTCCGACTACTCGATCGTGATCCGCGTCGTCGTCGGCGAGGGTGCGCAGGCGCGGGATCAGATCGAGAGCGCGGTCACCTCGCTGCGCGAGCGGATCGCGAACGAGGTACCGGTGAGCGTCGAATACGTCGATGCCCTGCCGTACACGGGCGGCAAGACAAAGTACATCATCAGCGACGTCGCCACGTCGAGCTGACCCCTTCCCCGGTCGGCCCGGGTGGCGTCGCCCGTCCACCACGATCACGCCCGCTGCAGCAGCCCCTGCACGAGGGCCGCGACCATGATCTGCGTCGTGAAGCTGCGCTCCACCTCGATCCGGCCGTTGCGCCCGAGTTCGGCCGCGCGCGGCGGATCATCGAGCAGACCCAGCACCGCCCCCGCGAGTTGCTCCGCGTCCCCCGGCGGCACGAGGTGGCCGGTCCGCCCCTCGCTCACGTACTGGCTCATGCCGGGCGTATCCGAGACGACGACCGGGCGGGCGGTCGCGAGCGCTTCCAGAGCCACCGTCATCCCCGAGCCGTGCAGGTTCGGCCTGGTCGGGACGACGATGACGCTGGCGGTCGCATAGAGATCCCGAAGCTCCGCGTGCGGCATGTGCCGGACCACCCGCACCCCCTCGGGCGGCACGAGATCGGAACCCGTCTGCACCACGACCTCCGTGTCCGGCCGCGCGGTGAGCACGCGCGCGAGCGCCGCGTAGAGCGTCGCCGGATCGCGGTCACGGTCGTTGCCGACACTGACGATCCGCGGCTGCGCCGGAGAGGGCTGCGCGCCGAAGAAGTCGCTGTCGATGCCGAACGGGATCGGGAAGACCCGCGGACCCCGGCTCCCCAGCAGGCGCCGGAGCGGGTCGATCTGCCCTTCGCTCAGCACCCACGCGGATTCGGCCCCGCCCAGCATCGAGAGCAGGCGGGCCGGAGCGGGACCTGCCTGCGCCATGTCGGTGAGCCAGATCACCCCGGTGGCGTAGCGGACGCGGGGATGCAGGATCTGCAGGCGATACGCGGTGTTCTCGTCCCACGTCACGGCCAGGCCCTCGACGGGGCGAGGTTCGATGCCCAGCCGCGCTCGCACACGAGCGACCCGACCGGGCGGCGGGAGATCGACCACCTCCACGGCCGCGTGATCACGCAGCGCATCCAGTCCGTAGGGCCAGACGCTCGGGACCTCTCCCCTGGCATGGCTCCGCTCCCAGGCCGGCACCGACTGTTCGGCACGATGAGCCCAAGTGAGAGACAGCGAGGCACCACCCTCGGATTCCACGAGCCAACTATGGACCTCCCCGGGCACCCTGGCAAGAGCCGATTCCGGGACGGACACGGAGATCCCGCACCGGACGTCACAGCATCCACTCACCCGCCGGCGAGGTGACCCGCTAGAGTCGGACGTACGACTGTGGGGGTCGTCGGACGGCAGGGGATGGCCGTCCCTTCTGTGACGCCACCATGGACATCGACGTTTTCACGAGGGGGATCATGAAGGGCATCATTCTGGCGGGCGGTTCGGGCACGCGACTGCATCCGATCACACTGGGGGTCTCGAAGCAGCTCATCCCGGTCTACGACAAGCCGATGGTCTACTACCCGCTGTCGACGCTGATGCTCGCCGGGATCCGCGACATCCTCGTCATCACCACGCCCCACGACGCCGCCCACTTCGAACGGCTCCTCGGAGACGGCTCGCAGTTCGGCATCTCGCTGACGTTCGCCCAGCAGGAGTCGCCCGACGGGCTCGCGCAGGCCTTCACGATCGGTGCGGACTTCATCGGCGACGACAGCGTCGCCCTCGTCCTCGGCGACAACCTGCTCTACGGCCCCGGCCTGGGCACGCAGCTCAAGCGCTTCGCCGACATCGACGGTGGCGCGGTCTTCGCCTACTGGGTCGCCGAGCCCGAGGCGTACGGCGTCGTCGCGTTCGACGACGACGGGCAGGCGATCTCGCTCGAGGAGAAGCCGAAGAACCCGAAGAGCAACTACGCCGTGCCCGGCCTGTACTTCTACGACAACGACGTGATCGAGATCGCCCGCAACCTGGCTCCCAGCGCGCGCGGCGAGTACGAGATCACCGACGTCAACCGCGAATACCTCGAGCGCGGCAAGCTCCAGGTCGAGGTGCTGCCGCGCGGCACCGCCTGGCTCGACACGGGGACCTTCGACCAGATGACGGATGCCGCCGACTACGTACGCACGATGGAGCGCCGCACCGGCATGAAGATCGGCGTGCCCGAAGAAGTGGCCTGGCGCCAGGGCTTCCTCGACGACGACGAACTGCGCGTGCGCGCCGAAGCCCTGGTGAAATCCGGGTACGGTTCCTACCTGCTCGAGCTCCTGGAACGAGGCAAGCGATGACCCGGCTGCTCGTGACCGGCGGCGCCGGTTTCATCGGATCGAACTTCGTGCACCATGTCGTGGAGCACACCGACGCGCACGTGACCGTGCTCGACAAGCTGACCTATGCCGGAAACCGGGCATCGCTCGCAGGCCTCCCCGCCGACCGCGTGGAGCTCGTCGAGGGGGACATCGCCGACGCCGAGCTCGTCGACGGGCTGTTCGCGAAAGCCGACGCGGTCGTGCACTATGCGGCGGAGTCGCACAACGACAACTCGCTGCACGACCCGCGGCCGTTCCTCGACACGAACATCATCGGCACCTACACGCTGCTCGAGGCCGCACGTCGGCACGAGCGGCGTTTCCACCACATCTCGACCGACGAGGTGTACGGCGACCTGGAGCTCGACGATCCGCAGCGGTTCACCGAGAACACCCCATACAACCCCTCGTCGCCGTACTCGTCGACGAAGGCGGGCAGCGATCTGCTGGTGCGCGCGTGGGTGCGGTCGTTCGGAGTGCAGGCGACGATCTCGAACTGCTCGAACAACTACGGGCCGTACCAGCACGTCGAGAAGTTCATCCCGCGTCAGATCACCAACGTGCTGCGCGGCATCCGTCCGAAGCTCTACGGCGCAGGTCAGAACGTGCGCGACTGGATCCACGCCGACGATCATTCGTCGGCCGTCCTGACGATCCTCGACAAGGGCGAGATCGGTGAGACGTACCTGATCGGCGCCGACGGCGAGAAGGACAACAAGTCGGTGGTCGAGCTCATCCTCACTCAGATGGGACAGCCCGCGGACGCCTACGATCACGTGACCGATCGCGCGGGCCACGATCTGCGCTACGCGATCGACTCCACGAAACTCCGCACCGAGCTGGGCTGGGCGCCGCAGTTCTCCGACTTCGAGTCGGGGCTCGCCTCGACCATCGACTGGTACCGGGAGAACGAGGGCTGGTGGGCGCCGGCGAAGGATGCGACCGAGTCGTTCTACGCGGCGAAGGGCCAGTGATGACGGAGTTCGGCAAGGCGCTCACGGTCACCGAGACGCCGATCCCCGGTCTGCTCGTCGTCGACCTGCCGGTGCACGGGGATTCGCGTGGGTGGTTCAAGGAGAACTGGCAGCGCGAGAAGATGGTCGCCGCCGGTCTCCCCGACTTCGGCCCCGTGCAGAACAACATCTCGTTCAACGACGCGGTCGGCACCACGCGCGGCATCCACGCGGAGCCCTGGGACAAATGGGTGTCGGTCGCCACCGGGAAGATCTTCGGCGCCTGGGTTGACCTGCGTGCGGGCGACACGTTCGGCACGGTCTTCACGACGGAGATCGATCCGTCGCGCGCGATCCTGGTGCCCCGCGGCGTGGGCAACTCGTACCAGACGCTCGAGGCGGACACGGCCTACACGTACCTCGTCAACGATCACTGGTCGCCCGACGCGGAGTACTCGTTCCTCAACCTCGCTGATGAGACCGCGGCCATCGCGTGGCCGATCCCGCTCGCCGACGTCGAGGTGTCGGCCAAGGACCTCGCGCACCCGCGCCTCGCCGATGTGACGCCGATCGGACCGAAGAAGATCCTCGTCCTCGGCGGCGCGGGCCAGCTCGGACTCGCCCTGCGCGCCGCGCTCGGCGACACCGAGCACGTGGAGTACACGACGCGGGAGACCCTCGACCTGCGTGCCGACGACCTCGCCACGGCGCGGCGATGGCGCGACTATCGCGCGATCATCAACGCCGCCGCCTACACGGCGGTCGATCTCGCCGAGACCGACGACGGCCGCGGTGACGCCTGGTCGTCGAACGTCACCGGCGTGACCGCATTGGCACGCATCGCCGCCGAGAACGGCATCACGCTCGTGCACGTCTCCAGCGACTACGTGTTCGACGGCAGGAAGGCGGGCCCGTACACGGAGTCCGACCCGGTGCGCCCGCTCGGCGTCTACGGCCAGACGAAGGCCGCGGGCGACGCCGTCGTCGCGACGGTGCCGCGGCACTACATCGTCCGCACGTCGTGGGTCATCGGCGAGGGGCGCAACTTCGTGCGCACGATGGCCTCGCTCGCCGAGCGGGGTATCGCACCGCGGGTCGTCGGCGACCAGATCGGGCGCCTGACCTTCACCGAAGATCTGGCCTCGGCGATCCTGCACCTGCTGTCGACCGCCGCTCCTTACGGCGTCTACAACGTGACCGGCGCGGGAGAGCCGCGCTCGTGGGCCGACATCGCGCGCGCCGTGTACCGCCTGACCGGGCATGATCCCTCCGGCGTGACCGACGTGACCACCACGGAGTACTTCGCCGACCAGGCCGGCCCGATCGCCCCGCGTCCGCTCAACAGCGTGCTGGACCTCGGCCGCATCGAGGCGACGGGATGGACGCCGCGGGATGCGGATGCCGCCCTCGAGACGTACCTCGGCGCGAGCAGCTAGAGCTCGCCCGGCTTCATCGCCTCGGCATCGATCGCGCGGATGACCCGCAGGGCGGCGGTGTCCGTCGGCGGCTCGGCCCCCGCGGCATCGCCCCTGCGCCGCCGCTGCGGCGCGTAGACGACGAGCGAGTGGAACAGGAACCGGGCGAAGAACGCCACGATCAACGAGAGTGCCGTCGCGAGCACGCTCGAGATGTGCCAGGACTCGACCATCAGCGCCATCACCGGGATGCGCAGCGCGGCCTCGACGTTGTTGAACGCGAAGGAGCTGGCGAAGCGGATGCCGAGGGCGCGGGCATCCGTGCGCATGTCGGCGAACACGAACCGCTCCTGCAGCAGGAAGTTGCCGATGATGGTGACCTCGGCGCCGATGATGGCCGCCCAGACGTAGGGCACGCCGGCGGCGGTGAGCGCCCACATGATCCCGAGGTTCGCGGCCGCGCCGATCACGCCGATGAGCGCGAACAGCGACATCTTCCCGAAGCGCAGGCGGGCGAGGTGCGCGATGAAGGTCGCCCCCTGACGCAGGCTCGCCTTCGAGGTGCCGTGCCGGCGCTCCGCGAACTCCATCGGCACCTCGGCGATGCGCAGGTCGTTGCGCGCGAGGATCTCGAGGAGGATCTTGAAGCCCTGCGGCTGGAGCGCCGTGAGGTCGAGCTGACGCCGGTCGACCAGGAAGAAGCCGGTCATCGGGTCGGTGCTGCGCGCGAGACGGATCGGGAACATCGCCCTCGTCAGCCAGGTCGCCGCGCGTGAGACGCCGAAGCGCACCGCTGTGCCGAGCCCGCTGGTGTCGCCTCCGCCGATGTAGCGCGACGCCGCGACGACGTCGGCATCCCCTGCGGCGTGACGTTCGAGCAGCACGGGCAGCAGTTCCGGCGGATGCTGCAGATCCCCGTCCATCACGATGCAGACGTCGGCTGCCGCGGCTTCGAGTCCCACGACCACGGCCCCGCCCAGACCGCCGGTGTTCTCGGTACGGTGGATGACCCGCACGGGGATCGGGGCGTCGACCGCGACCCGTTCGACCTCGGCCGCGGTGTCGTCGGTGCTGTCGTCGACGAACAGGATCTCGGCTTCCCACCCGGCGAGCGCGGCGGCGGTGCGGGCGACCAGCTCAGCGACGTTCTCGCGTTCGTTGAACGTCGGCACGATGACCGTGACCGGTGTCCCCACGTCAGCCCCCTGTTCCGCGCACGCACCGCGTGCGGCCTCCATCGTTCCATGGGTTGCTGTGGGGAACGAAACCCAGACCTGCTAGACTGTCGAACCGCGGCTGTGGGAGTCGCGAAGCGGATGGGGATCCGCTTACTGGGGAATTACTGATCTGGGGAGATCATGGGGACGCGTATCGGCTATGCCGTTGGTGCTTTCGACCTGTTTCACGTCGGGCATCTGAATCTACTTCGTCACGCCAAGCAGCACTGCGACATTCTGATCGCAGGCGTCGTCAGCGACGAGATGCTGCGTCAGGTGAAGGGCATCGAGCCCGTCATCCCGACGGCGGAGCGTGCGGAGATCGTGAAGCACATCTCGTTCGTCGACGACGTCTACGTCGAGACGACGCCGTCGAAGATGGACTCGTGGCGCGACGTGCAGTTCACGCACTTCTTCAAGGGCGACGACTGGCGAGGCACCGACAAGGGGCTGCGCCTGGAGAGCGAGTTCGCCGAGGTCGGGGTCGAGGTCGTGTACTTCCCGTACACGGCGCACACGTCGAGCTCATCGCTGCGCCGCGCCCTCGACGCGATCACCGCGGGCGCGAACGCTCCCGCGGTGGCCTCGGTGCGCTGAGCGCCTGAGCGCCTGAGCGGATCGTCGCCGAGCGGTCAGTTCGCGACGCCGAGCAGGCTGCGCGCCATCCGCGCGACATGCGGCGGCGTGTGCGGCCCGAGCCAGACGGTCCACTGCGACGGCGGCTCGGAGCAGGTCCACTCGACGCACCACGCGTGCACCGCGTTCGCCAGTCGCTCGCCACGCGTGTGCGCACGGATACCGTCACCGCGCACCAACCAGCGCACCGACACCCCCTCGGGCACGTCGATGTGGCGGAACTGGATGCGCGCCGCCGCCTCGAGGATGATCACGCCCTGCGCGTCCCACGGCAACCGCGCGGCGATGCTCGCGATGATGCCGGCATCGGCCGCGTCACCGGCGATGAGCACGGCACCTTCGATGTCGTCCCAGTCGGGATCCTGCAGGTGCTCGCATGCGCTGCTCATGGTTTCGAGTATAGGTAAGGGTACCCTTACTCACAAGAGACGGCTCCCGATCTGCGTGGCGCTAGCGCTCGGCAGTGCCACTCGTCAACGGCTTTGCAGGACGACGCCGCGCGGAGCACTCTCGGCGCGTGGACAGATCTGCGTTGCCGCAGCGACGGCGCATCCGGCGCCCGATCGCCTCCCTCGCCGTGCTCGCCGCCATCAGCCTTCTCGGCGGGTGCGGCCTGAGCATCCCCGCCGACCCTGACGGCACCCTGGACGCCGTCACGGGAGGGGTGCTGCGCGTCGGAACGTCCCCGGATGGCGAGCTGGTGGAGGTGAGCCAGGGCGACCCCACCGGAACGATCGTCGACCTCGTGGACCGCTTCGCCGACAGCATCGACGCCGACACGGAGTGGACCGTCGCGTCGGAGGAGACCCTCGTGACCGAGCTCGAGGCAGGCGACCTCGACCTCATCGCCGGTGGCATCACCCCCGACACCCCGTGGATCGACAAGGCGGGTGTCACCCGGGGCTATCGCGGGATCGAGGGCTCCGACGGGCGTGAGCTCGTGATGCTGGTGCCGCTCGGCGAGAACTCCTTCCTGTCGACACTGGAGACCTTCCTCGACGAGGAGGTCGGCGGATGACCGAGACCCGGCAGTTCGGCCGCACCACGCTGCCGCCGGAGCAGGCGCGGGCGGTTCGTCGCGCGGTGAAGTGGGAGATCTTCACGATCGTCTACACGTCGATCACGATCGCGGTGATCGCGCTCGTGGTGGGCGAGTCGCAGGCCATGCGGACGGCCTGGATCGAGGACATGCTCTCCTTGATCCCGCAGTTCGCGTTCCTGACGGCGCTCATCTTCGTGCGCCGTCGCCCCACGAGGAAGCACCCCTACGGACTGCACCGCGCGATGGGCGTCGGGCATCTCGTGGCCGGAGTGGCACTGCTCGCCGTGGGCCTGAACCTCGCCGTCGAGGCCGTCACCGGGCTGATCGCGGCCGAGCACGCCACGATCGGCACCGTGCAGCTGTTCGGTCAGACGATCTGGCTCGGATGGCTCATGGTGGGCGTCATGGTGGTCGTGATCATCGGGCCCGTGTTCTTCTACGGCCCGGCGAAGTCGAAGCTCGCCCCGGTGCTGCACAACAAGCTCCTGTATGCCGACGCCGACATGGCGAAGGCCGACTGGCAGACCACGGTGGCGTCGGTGGTCGGCGTGCTCGGCATCGGCGTCGGCGCGTGGTGGCTGGACGGGGCGGCGGCCCTCTTCATCTCCCTCGGCATCATCTGGGA
>NZ_JBLVOH010000232.1:0-14057 GCF_053543675.1 Microbacterium umsixpiens | reverse complement strand
CATCATCTGGGACGGCTTCCGCAACACCAAGACGGCCGTGGTCGACCTGATGGATCAGCGCGCACGCACCTACGACAGCAAGCATCCGCATCCGCTGGCCGCCGACATCGTCTCGTACCTGCGGAGTCGGCCCTGGGTCGCGCAGGCCGGAGTGCGGATGCGCGATCAGGGACAGGTGTTCCACATCGAGGCGTTCGTCGTGCCGCATCGCCGAAAGGTGACGCTCGACGATCTCACCGCCGCCGCAGAGGGGATCGCCGACATCGACTGGAAGATGCAGGACGTGGTCGTGATCCCCGTCGAGCATCTGCCCCGCGAGGTGGACACCGGTCGCCGAGCACCCGGCTGACGCTCAGCGCCACTCCATCCGGGCGGCCGTAGGCTGGAGACATGACTTCTCCTGCCTCCGACACCATCACGATGTTCGGCGCCGACTGGTGCCGCGACTGCATCCGCACCAAGAAGCAGCTCGATGCGCTCGGGGTCGAGTACACCTACGTCGATCTCGTCGCCGAGCCCGCCGCCGCGGACGTCGCGAAGGAGATCTCCGGTCGCACGAACATCCCCGTCGTCGTGTACCCCGACGCCTCACACCACGTCGAGCCGTCGAACGCCGACGTCGAGTCGAAGCTGCGCGAGCTCGCACTGATCTGAGTGGCCCGCATCGCGCCGCTACACTGGCGCGATGAGCACTGAGGCTCGGCCCGAACGAGCATCCGTCCGTCTCTCCCCGCGCACGATCGTGCTGTACGCGATCGGGTCGCTGGGGACCGGCGGCTACGCCACCCTGCCCGGGCTGGTGCTGACGTACTTCCTCACCGACAACCTCGGCGTCGCCGCGCTCGCGGCCGGACTCATCGTCACGGCCGCGAAGATCTGGGACGTCCTGATCGATCCGTTGATCGGCGCCGCGTCGGACCGCCAGCTCGCTCGCACCGGCTCCCGTCGCGGGTTCATGGTGACCGGTGCCCTGGCCCTCCCCCTGTTCTTCGCCCTCACGTTCGCCGTGCCGCCCTCCTGGGGTCCGGTCGCCGGGGCGATCAGCGTGCTGCTCGCGTTCCTCGCGACCGCCACGGCATTCAGCCTCTTCCAGGTGCCGTACGTCGCCCTGCCCGCCGAGCTGACCGGCGACTACGACGAGCGCACCCGTCTGCTCGGCTGGCGCGTGGTCGTGCTCACCGCGGCGATCCTGCTGTTCGGCGCCGGAGGCCCCGCGCTGCGCAATGCCGGCGACGACCCCGTCATGGGGTATCTCCTGATGGGCATCGCTTCGGGTCTCGTGATCGGGATCGGCATGCTGATCGCTTCCCGGACCGCGACGAACGCCGCCCGGCGCACCGTGGCAGCCCCGGCCGCCGCGATCGCCGACTCGACCTGGCGCGATCAGTACATGTCGGGCTTCCGGGCCCTGAAGCGCAGCCAACCGTTCCGCGCACTACTGGGCACGTTCGTGCTGCAGGCCCTCGCCACGGGGACGATGCTCGCCGGCGCGCAGTACGTCGCGACGTGGGTGCTGCGCAGCGAGGACGCCGTGACCTTCGTGTTCGTCGCCCTCGTCGGGCCCGCGCTCCTCGCGACCCCGGTGTGGACAGTGATCGCGAGGCGCATCGGCAAGGAGCGGGCGTTCGCGATGGCCAGCGTCCTGTTCACCGCCGCCGCAGCGACGCTCGTGTTCGCGGTCTGGGTGCCCGGCGCCTGGATCTACGCCTCGGTCGCCGTCGCCGGCATCGCCTACGCCGGGCTCCAGTCGCTGCCCATGGCCATGCTGCCCGACGTGATCTCGCACGACGAGCGCACGAGCGGTCCGGGACAGGCCGGCACCTTCACCGGCATCTGGACGGCGGGTGAGACCGTCGGCTTCGCGCTCGGCGCCACCGCGGTGTCGCTGACCCTCGCCGCGACCGGCTACATCTCCACCGTCGCCGGAGCCACGGTCGAGCAGCCGGAGGCCGCGATCACGGGCATCGTGCTCAGCTTCAGCATCCTTCCCGCCGTGCTGATGGCCGCGAGCCTGCTGACGCTGCGGCACTACCGCCTCCGTCGCGCCGACATCGAGGCCGTCGGAACCTCCGACGCCTAAGCTGGGATCCCGTCCGAAGGAGACGCCGATGACTTCTGCGAGCACAGCCCCCGCCCCCGCATCCGCCTCGAAGAGCACACCGACGGCAGGGTCGGCGTCGTTGAGCGAGGGCGAGCAGGAACGTCTCGACACCGCGATCGACGACCTGCAGGCCGGAGCGCGAACGTGGTCCGCCCTCACCGTGGCGCAACGGGTCACGCTGCTGCGCGCGGTGCGCACGAGCGTCGCCGCCACCGCCGAGGACTGGGCGAACACGGCCGCCGCCTCCAAGGGGCTCGACGGGAAGCACCCGCTGCGCGGCGAGGAGTGGCTGAGCGGACCCTACAGCGTGCTCGGCGCGCTCGACGCCTACATCGAGACGCTCTCCCGTCTGGCGAAGGGCGCGAACCCGCTCGACGGCATCACCATCGACCGCGCTCCGGGCGGACGCACGCGCGTGCACGCCTTCCCCCTGACCGGCATCGACAGGTTCCTGCTGTCCGGCTTCACCGGCGAGGTCTGGCTCGAGCCCGGCATCACCCCGAGCGCCGCGCGCGCGGGCGCCGGCCTCGCTCAGCGCACCCCCACCGAATCGGGCGGAGTCGGACTCGTGCTCGGAGCCGGCAACGTGACCTCGATCCCGGTGCTCGACGTGCTGTACGAACTGCTCGCCCACAACCGCACCGCCCTGCTGAAGGTCAACCCCACGCAGGATGCTCTGGTGCCGGTGTACAAGCGCGCGCTCGCACCCCTCATCGAACCGGGACTGCTCCGCATCGTGCGCGGCGGCCCCGCGGTCGGCGCGTATCTCGCCGGCCACCCCGGGCTCGTGCACGTGCACATCACCGGCTCCGCCGCGACGTTCGACACGATCGTGTGGGGGCCGTCGAAGGGCGAAGGGGCTGCCGCGACGAAGCGTCGTCGGCGCGAGAACCGCCCGCAGCTGAAGAAGCCGATCACCGCCGAACTCGGCGGAGTCTCCCCCATCATCGTGGTACCCGGCGCCTGGACGGATGCCGACCTCACCTATCAGGCCGAGCACATCGCGACCATGCGCCTGCAGAACTCCGGCCACAACTGCATCGCCGGCCAGGTCGTCATCATGTCGTCCGAATGGGACCAGGCCGATGCGTTCCGCGCCGCGCTGCGACGTGCGTACGCCAACGCCCCGGAGCGCCCCATCTGGTACCCCGGCTCTCCCTCGCGCATGGAGCTCGCGACCGACGCCTACCCCGATGCGCTCGTGCTGGGCGACCGGCTGCTCGTCGAGATCGACGCCGACGACGATGCGGCTGCGCTCGAGACCACCGAGTACTTCGCGCCGGTGCTGGGCGTCGTCACCGTTGCGGGCACCGGCCAGGAGTTCCTCGATGCCGCCGTGGCCCACGCGAACGACAAGCTCCAGGGCACCCTCGGCGCGAACCTGCTGATCGACCCGGCGACCGAGAAGGCGCTCGGCGCCGGTTTCGAGCGGGCCATCGCAGCGCTCCACTACGGCTCGATCGCGATCAACAGCTGGACCGCCTTCGCGTTCATCACCCCGACCCTCACCTGGGGCGCGTTCCCCGGCGGCACCATCGACGACGTGGGCAGCGGCATCGGCGTGGTGCACAACGCGCTGCTGCTCGACGGGGTGGAGCGCTCGGTGCTCCGCGGACCGTTCCGCCCGTTCCCCCGATCGCTGCCGATCGCGAACGGCGGCGGACGCCTCACGATCCTGCCGAAGCCGCCGTGGTTCGTGTCGGCGCGCACCGGGGCGGCCGTGAGCGAGGGGCTGACCCGCCACCGCGCGAACGGCGGCGTCGTGGGACTCCTGAAGACGCTGACGAAGGCGCTGCAGGCCTGAGGCTCAGCGGGCGGCGCGGGCGAAGCGGTCGGTCGCGGCGCGCAGCGCCTTCTGAGTACCCGGCTCGGTGGCCGCGTGCCCGGCATCGTCGACCACGACGAACTCGGCCTCGGGCCAGGCGCGGTGCAGGTCCCACGCGGTCATCATCGGTGTCACGACATCGTGCCGCCCCTGGACGATGACGGTCGGGATATGGCGGATGACGTCGACCCCGGCGATCAGCTGCCCCTCTTCCCACCAGCCGCGGTGGACGAAGAAGTGGTTCTCGATGCGGGCGAACGCGGTCGCCTTCTCGGGGTCGGACATCGCGCCGATCTGCGCGGCATCCGGCGTCAGCGTCACGGTCGCCGCCTCCCACGTCGACCAGGCGATCGCGGCAGGCACGTGCACAGCGGGGTCCGGATCGAACAGCCGCCGGTGGTAGGCCTCGATCATGTGCGAGCGCTCGAGCACGGGGATCGGCGCGAGGAAGCTCTCCCAGAGGTCGGGGAACAGCGCGGCGGCGCCGCCCTCGTAGAACCATTCGAGCTCGACGCGACGCAGCGTGAAGATCCCGCGGAGGACGAGCTCGGTCACGGCATCCGGATGCGCCTGCGCGTACGCCAGCGCGAGGGCGCTCCCCCACGACCCGCCGAAAACCTGCCACTTCTCGATGCCGAGGTTCTTGCGCAGCAGCTCGATGTCGGCGATCAGGTGCGCGGTCGTGATGTACCGGAAGTCGGCATCCGGCGCACTCGCGTGCGGCGTGCTGCGTCCGCAGCCGCGCTGGTCGAACAGCACGATGCGATAGACCTTCGGGTCGAAGAACCGGCGCTGCCAGGGCGAGGTGCCGCTGCCGGGCCCGCCGTGCAGGAACACCACCGGCTTACCCTCGGGGTTGCCGCTGACCTCCCAGTACACGCGGTGGCCGTCGCCGACGAGCAGTTCCCCCGTCTCGTGCGGTTCGATCGGTGGATACAGCGCATCCGTCTTCTTCATCTTCGGTCCCCCGGCCGGTCGTGCAGACTTCATCGTCAACGCTAGCGGGTCACGCTGCGGCTATGGATCCAGCTGGTCGGTCGGCAGCGTCAGCACCTGTTCGCAGACGCCGAGGCCGTTCTGATACCCCTCGGCGAACCAGCGCTGCCGCTGCTCGCTGGAGCCGTGCGTCCAGCTCTCCGGGTTCGAGAAGCCGGACTGCTCCTGGATGTGGTCGTCACCGACCGCGAACGCCGCGTTCAGGGCATCGATGCGCTGCTTCTCGGTGGTCGGCTGAAGGTACGGAACGCCCTTGCTGTCGGTCTCCTCCGAGATCCGACCGATCCAGGCACCCGCGTAGCAGTCGGCCTGCAGTTCCGTGCGGACGCCATTGCTTCCGGGACCGGTGCCGTTGTTCGGGTAATCGTCCATGACCCCGGTGATCCATTGGATGTGGTGACCCCACTCGTGCCCGACGATGTACAGCTGGGCGAGTTCGCCGGCGGATGCGCCGAACTGCTCCTGCATCAGCTGGAAGAAGGTCGGGTCGATGTAGACCGTCTCGTCGCCGGGGCAGAAGAACGGCCCGACCGCGTTGGATGCCGTACCGCAGGCCGTGTTCGTCGCCCCGTCGACCACGATGAATCCGGGCTTGCGATAGCCCTCGACCTCGTCGGCCCAGAACTCGTCGAGCACGAGCTGCGCACCTGCCATGCGGCAGTCGACGTCGGCGTTCGCCTGCGCACCCGTCTCGCAGTTCTCGATGACCGATCCCCCGGCCGGTTCGCTGCCGCCGCCGGGCGCGCCGCCGCCGATCAGTCCGGTCAGGTCGATCCCGAGCAGCGGTCCGGCGATGAGCGCGATGATGCCGAGCACGCCCACACCCACGCCGCCCGCGATGGCTCCGGTGCGGCCGCGTCGACGCGTGGTGTTGCCCGAGATGTCGGCGTCGGGATTGAAGGTCATGCGTCGAGGGTACTCCGCGCGGAGACCGGCCGAACGGTCGTAGGCTCGGGGCATGACGACCACGATCACCATCACCGGCGCGGGCGGACAGATCGGCTACGCACTCCTGTTCCGCATCGCGGCGGGCGACCTGCTCGGACCGGACGAGAAGGTGCGGCTGCGGCTGCTGGAGATCCCGCAGGGACTCGGCGCCGCGGAGGGTGCGGCGCTCGAGCTGCAGGACGGCGCGTTCGGGCTGCTCGAGCACGTGGAGGTGACGGATGACGCCGCTGTGGGCTTCGACGGAACCGACCTCGCGCTGCTCGTGGGCGCCCGCCCGCGCGGCCCCGGCATGGAGCGCGCCGACCTGCTCGCGGCCAACGCCGGTATCTTCGGCCCGCAGGGCGCGGCCATCGCGGCGAACGCGGCATCCGGCGTACGCGTCACGGTCGTCGGCAACCCCGCCAACACCAACGCCCTGATCGCGTCCGCGGCAGCCGACGGCGTGCCCGCCGAGAGGTTCACCGCCCTGACCCGGCTCGATGAGAACCGCGCTCGTGCCCAGCTGGCGCAGACGCTCGGCGTTCCGGTGCACACCGTGCGCCGGGTGCCCATCTGGGGAAACCACTCGGCCACGCAGTTCCCCGACATCTCGCACGCGACCGTCGGCGGGAAGCCCGTCGGCGAAGCACTCGAGCAGATCGTCGGCGACGTGCCCGCGTGGCTCGATCAGACCTTCATCCCGCGCGTCGCCAAGCGCGGCGCCGAGATCATCCAGGTGCGCGGGTCGTCGTCCGTGGCATCCGCGGCGAGCGCGACGATCGACCACGTGCGCGACTGGGTGCAGGGCACCGACGACTGGACCTCGGCCGGCGTCGTCTCGCACGGCGAGTACGGGGTTCCTGCGGGTCTGATCTCGTCGTTCCCCGTGCGCTCTGTCGACGGCGAGTGGCGAATCGTCGAAGGCCTCGAACTGAGCGACTGGGCCCGCGCCCGCGTCGACGCCTCGGTGGCCGAGCTGGTCGACGAACGCGAAGCCGTGCGCGCCCTCGGCATGCTGTGATCGCCTGACCGCGCACGAGCGGTGAGGCGCATGGGGAGTTCTGCCCATCGCCGGTCTTCGTCACCCCCGCTAGATTTGCTGGGGGACGGGAACACCGTCGAGGAGGGGCGCACGACATGACTCAGTGGGACGAACTGCATCCGGGCCGGGGGAACACCGGGGCGGTCAACGATGCCGCGACACGCGTCAGCAACCGGAACACCGGCACCGAGACGGTGCGTACGGCTCTGTCGAACGCCGCCACCGGCACGACCGAGGAGATCTGGGCCGGAGACGCGGGCGCCGCGTTCCGCACGTCGCTGGCGAAGCCGCAGACCCTGTGCGATGAGCTCAAGACGGAGTTCGCCGCCGTGCAGTCGGCCCTCTCCGCCTACGCCACCGAGGTCGACCGCATCCGCGTCGCCACCACGGCGGCGCACCAGGCCTACGCCACCGGCTACGCCACGTGGAAGGCCGCGGAGCAGGAGGACAGCCCGTTCCTGCCGTCGGCCTTCACCCCCAACGCGCCGAATGCCACCCTGGGGTCGAACCTCTGGGTGCCGAGCGGGAACAAGCCCGGCCTGTACGACATGCGGATGGCCGCACAGCAGCTGCGCACCCTCGCCGACCAGCGCGAGACCGCCGACAGCACGCTCACGACGGCGCTCCAGCCGCCGGCATCGGCGCGGTGGGACCAGATGCAGTCGGCGCTGAGCGCCGCGGGCATCGACGACATCGACGACCTCACCTTCGAGAACCTCGGAGACGCGTTCGCGAACCTCGCCGACGAGATCGCCGAGGGCGACGTCACCGACGAGAACGTGCAGGCCCTGCAGGACTTCTTCTCGGTCTGGGGCGAAGACACGTTCGTGATGTCGCAGTTCTTCCTCGAGGTCGGCGGCGAGAGCACCGTCTCGATGATCGACAACCTGGGTGACGCGGCCATCACCGAGGGCTTCGACCCCGCAGCGGCACTCGCGCTCGCGACCATGATCCGCGGGGGCCTGTCGACCGGCTCCCAGATCTGGATGCCGTCGACCTCGAGCGACTTCGCCGACAGCATGCTCGAAGGCGCCTCCTCGACCGTGGGCGGCGCGGTCGCGGCGATCGGCTTCCTCTTCTCCGACGAGAAGAACAACCCGCTGGGTGTGAACCTCACGGTGGCCATGGCCGACGAGATCGACCGCATCGAACGCGACCCGATGAGCATGCAGAACGGCGGCTGGTACGACACCTCGCCGAACGCGGGCGGTCGCTTCCTCGCGCAGCTCGAGGGCGAGACGACCGGGCTCAACGGCAACCGCGTCGACGACCTCGCCGGCCGCGTCTTCTCGACGCTCGGCACCTACCCCGACGCGGCACTGGACTGGCTCACGGCGACCGGAGAAGACCCGTACGGCGACGGCGACCTGGGCCCCGGACGTGTCGAGTACTGGTACGGCGACCGCGACTGGAGTGCCGACGGCAGCGGCGACGGCTTCGAGGGTCCGGGAGCGCTCTGGGCCGGTGCGCAGCAGGCCGCGGGCGGCCCTGCCGACGCGACGCACACGTACAACCCGGAGACCTGGGACCGCGTGGCGGAACTCACCACCCAGATCGTGCGGGAGCTCACCACTAACGAGAGCTTCCTGCCGGAGAACCTCACGAGCATCGGACAGGTGCGCATCGCAGAGGGCATCTCCGTCGCGATGCCGTACTTCTCGGAGAACCTCAGCGAGAGCGACCCCCGCACCGCGAGTGCGCTGTCGATCCAGGACGCACTCATCGGGACGACCGACCCGCGTTCGATCCCCAACGTCACGCAGGCGCAGCTGTCCCAGCTTCTCGGCACCGCGACCTGGAGCGATGGGGATTCGCCGTCGGCCGGCGCGGATGTCATCTCCCAGTCGGTGCGTCAGTACCAGGATGCGCTCATCGCGCTCGCCGACTTCGCTCCTCCCGGCAGCGCCTTCGCTGCGGACGCCCTCGAGCGCGTCGTCGAGCTGCAGGGCTGGCTCGACGGATCGGGGGAGGGCGCCGCGCTCGGAGAGGCCGGACGCCACGATGCGGCCGTCCAGGAGGCCATCGACGGCGTGAGCACGGTCGTCGGGCTGATCCCGATCCCGGCCGTCGGCGACGTCCTCGTCGAGGGCGGCAGCGTCGCAATCGATGTCGTGCAGGATGCCGTCATCGGCGGCGTCTCCGACTGGGGCTTCGGCAATGCCGAGGCGGCGTGGGGCAATTCGCACGAAGTACTGTTGGAGGAGCAGCAGAACAGCGCCTCCGGCCGCGAGATCGCGATGATCAACACGATCGAGCAGATGCTCGCCGATCTCGGCATGACGGAGGGGCTCTCCCCGGCAGAGGCGACCGATCTGGCCGAGGAGATGCTGGCGGACTATCAGCGAGGCGTCGAGGCCAGCTCGTCGTGGGCAGAGGGGCATTGAGAATGCAGTACAGGCGTCGACTCATGGGTCTGACAGTGGTCGGGATCGCGGCGATCGGTCTCGCGCTGACGGGGTGCACCCCCGCAGCGGTCGAGCCGCCGTCGGTCAGCTGGCAGTCGGGTGAGCCCACGGGTGAGCTCGAGTCGAGCCCCTGGGTACAGGCCGTCCGCGCATCGGACACCGCCCTCAGCATCGCCGCTTTCACCCGCGACTACACGTCCGACGAGCTGCAGGACACCACGACCGCAGCGGCGATCGACGCTGCGGCCCAGTGGCAGCGCGACGAGGCGAAGGCCGACCGGTTCTTCACCTACCCCGGCCCGGTTCCGATGATCCCGCTCTCGGTCGACGAAGAGGGTGACGAGGCGCTCGTGACCGTCTGCCAGGCGCAGGACTGGTACCTGGACGCCGACCGCACCTCCGCGCCGGAGCCCACCGAGGGCCGCGAGGTCGTCTACCGCGTGATCCGCGACGACGACACCCACCTCGTCGAGACCGACTCCGTCACCACGAAGGACTGCGACATCGCAGGCGCGAGCGTCGCCCTCTTCGACCCGCAGCCCGACCCGACCGAGACCTACTCTCCCGACGATGTGAAGGTGCCGTGATGACCGATCTCCAGTTCGACTCCGAAGCCGTCGGCGCCACCGGCAGCACGCTCCAGAGCACGGCATGGGGCATGAGCCTCGACGTCGACCTCTCCCTCGCCGGCTGCGGCAGCTCCACGGTCTCGGCCGCCGCCGACACCTGGGCCATGTGGGCCAAGGCCTCGCTCCTGCAGCTGCAGAGCATGACCGCCGGCGCCGGCGTGGTCGCCCGCGACTCCGCCACCGCATTCGAGACGCAGGAAGCCGAGATCACGGACTCGGCGAACAACGGCACCCCCTGACAACGGTCTGCATCCGCACCCGCGACAGGGCAGAATGGAACGCGGAGGTGCGCGATGAGCGAGACGATCGAACCCACGGAGGCGGCATCCGTTGATGCTGCCCTGACGAGCCCGCTGCACCTTCCGCATGACGCGGCGGTGTGCCCGAAGTGCTTCACGGAACTGCAGGAGAACCGGAACTTCTGGCTCGCCCGCCCCGACGGCTCACGCCTGGTCGGACTCGTGGTCTCCCGCGACGACATGCCGTCGGTCGTGGAGCAGCGCGCCGATCTCACACGGTTCGGCGTGCCCATCGAGGGCTTCCGTCACCCCGCCCCCGACATCCTGGAGAGCTGGAGCGACCGCCTCTCCCGCCTCATCAGCACCCTGCGTCCCGGTGATGTGCTGGTCGTCGTGTCTATCGCCGCTCTCGGGCGCGACAGCGACGAGGGCGCCAGGACGGTCGCGGAACTCCGCCGCCACGGCATCATCGTCAAGGTGCTCAGCCACAACGCGCGGCACCTCGCCGACGCCGCGGCCGCCACGCGCTGACCGCGCTGGGACCAGGGCGGCTCAGGCTTCGGCGGACGCCCCCGACGGTGCAGCCGGCAGTTCGAAGTACGACGCCTCGACGATGCTGTCGAAGAACCCGAGCAGCACGTGCGGGATGTCGCCGACCGGCGTCGAGAGGTTCACGAGCAGCACCTGCTTCGAGCCGGGGACCGTGTACCAGTAGTCGGCGGACAGACGACGGATCGAGACCGCCCCCGCCTCAGCCGCCAACTCCTCCGGAGCCTCACGCAGGTCTTCCTCGTCGGCCAGCTTCTGCTCCTCGATGCTGTGCAGTCGGAGGATCGCGGAGCCGGGGATCTGCAGCCGGTGGGCGGTGTCGAGGTGGGGACGCTGCAGCTCGGTGAAGACCTTCTCGAGCGTCGCGACGACCGCCTGCGGCGAGACCCCGATCGCCGGGGACATCCGCAGATCGGGCTGCTCGAAGACCGTGAGGGTCACCGGCAGCGGCGTGCCGGGGCGCAGCTCGGTCATCAGGAACATCGCCTTGGCGTGCAGCGCGCGAGCACTCGCGACCGCCTCGGTGAGGTCACGGCGGGTCAGCGCCCGCAGCGTCGAATCCTCGTCGCGACGGCCGAAGACCTCGTCGACGAAGTCGGAGACCAGCGGACCGCTGTCGAGGTCGTTCAGCAGCACCGGGTGCCAGGCGCCGAGAAGTCGGAAGCGCAGCTCGGGCGTCGCCGCCTCGACGGCGACCTCACTCACCGGCGAGCTTCTCGATCTCGTAGTCCGGCACGTTCACGCCCACGGAGAAGCTCGGGCTCCAGTCGATGCCGAGCTCGTCGGCCGCCCGCTGGGCCTCGATCGCACCCTCTTTGCCCTCGAACGTCGACCACGGGTTGAACGCGACGAACGCCGGCTTCGGCTCCGAGGCGTTCCAGGCGGCGACCAGTACCGACTGCAGCGCATCGCCCGTGACGACGTAGCCCAGTGGTACCTCGGCGTGGATCAGCCATCCGCCGGTGAGGCCGTCCCTGATGGGTTCGACCTCGACCTGCAGCGCCTCGGGGAGCGCGGACTTCACCGATTCGACGACGGGTGCGGGATCGGTCATTTCAGCCTCCTGGGTGGATGCGGGCGGAGTCTTCTCCGGCGCGGGCGCACCGGTCGGGAAGCACCCGGTCAGCAGCAGCCCGGCGACGCCGATTCCTGCGGCGGTCAGTGCCAAACGTCGGGACATCACTCACTCCATGCATATTCTTCGGTCGCGACCGTCGCACCGTCGTGGGCGTAGAACTGCTCCAGTCTCGCACGCTCGTCGGCGGGCAGATTCGCGAGCTGCTCCTGCCAGCTGATGTTGTAGAGAGCCGCGTTGTGCGCGCCGGCGTCGATCGCGGCCGGCTGGTGACCGGGGGCGACCGGCGTGAATGTGCGCCAGTTCTCCTCCTGCCGAGGATTCACCGCGCCGTTGGTGAGCGTGTCGAGCATCGGCACCGGATCACCCTGATGCTGCATCGAGATGACCTGCGTCGTCGGCGGGATGCGCATGGCATCGATGGGAGAACCGCAGGCCATCACGGCCTCGAAGTTGTAGGCACTCGACCGGTTCGCCGCGAGATGCCCCGCCATGATGCCGCCCTGGCTGAACCCGACGAGCATCACGGGGTCGCCGTTCGGGCCCGGATCGATGCCGGCATCCTGCATCGCCTGCATCACGGCACGCTCGTACTGCGTCTGCAGCTCGGGCGTGAGCATGAGCGCGAGGTTGCTGTCGAGGTCGTTGGTCGCCCCTGCGTCGTTGATCCCGTCGAGGCTCATGACCCAGTCCTGTGTGGAGGGAAGCACCACGCGCCAGCGGGTGACTCCGTCTGCCCCGACGACCTGCTCGACGCGGATGACGCCCTGCTCATCGGCGGGCGAGGTGCCACCGAGCCAGTCCACCAGGCCGGCCTCTGCGAAGGCGTTCTCGAGGGAGGGATCGCCGATCGTCGAGGTCTGGTCCTTCCATGCCTCGAGGGCCGCCTGGTATTCGGCGTCGCTCGCGTAGTCCGCGCGCGACGGCATCGGGTTGTCCCGCTCATTGATCTCGAAGGGGGTGACCTCGGGGTCGGGTGCGAGCACGTCGGTGAGGATGCGGGTGATCAGCACCCCGCCGATCGTCAGCGCGACAGCACCGCCGAGGAGGGCGAGCACGGCGCCGAGCAGCGGTCCGCCGAGGAGGAGTCCCGCCAGCCCGAGGACGATCGGGATCAGTGCGAGCAACAGCACCGTCATGATCTTCGGCAGCAGCGCGTTCCAGATGTCGGAGAGGGTGTCGAGGACCCCCTTGATGACATCCGTGACCCAGCGCCCGATGCTGGCGAGCAGATCTCCCACGCCCTCGAAGAACTGGGCGATGTTGTCGAGGACCGAGTCCTTGCCCTGGCTGATGACGCTCTCGATCGCGCGGATGGCGGCCTGGGCCGCATCCTCCTTGCTCTGTGCTCCGGCGCGGAGACGAGCGACGATCGCGTTGATGTCGGACTGGGCGGCGGTCGCCTGGCGCTCGGCGCGGGAGAGGTCGTCGGCGGTGTCCTGACGCACGTCCTGCGGCGAGTTGCTCAGCCCCTCGAACCACTGCCGCCGCTGCGCATCGCCGGCCGCGTGCTCGGCCGTACCCAATCGCCCCTGCGCGGCCTCGAGGGCGGGGATGTCCCTGGCCGCCTGCTCTTTGATGGGCGCGAGCGTCACGGCGTACGTGCGCAGCGCTGTGGCGGTCTCGTCGTAGCGCAGATACGCCTGCGACATCGAGGTCTGCAGCTCGGCGGCGGTCGACCGCAGCGCCGTCGTCGACTTGCTCAGCTGACCCGAGACGATGTCCTGCAGCGCCTGGGCGGCGTCGTTGATCGCGGTGGCCTGACGGGACAGGGCACCGGAGCGGGTCTCGAGCGTGCCGGGGTCGCCCTCGAGCAACTGCGACCAGTCGTTCTGGTTCCAGAGACCGTTCATCGGAGAGCCTCGCCTTCGCTGCGCATGTCGATGAGGGAGCCGAGATCCGAGAGGACCGTGTCGATGCGCTCGGCCGGCGCGGAGAACGCGATGAGGTTCTCGGGAGGCAGCACGGCTTCGGCGGGGAGGGTCACGAACTCGGGAGCGGCCGGGAGATCGGCGACCGGGAACGGCATGGGCAGCGCCTCGATCGTCGGGAGACCGATGCCCGGGGCGGGCGCGATCGGCGCGCCGGGAAGGGAGGGCACATCCACCCGCGGCGGATCCGCGATCAGGTCGGGGAAGTCGGGGCCGGCGACCCCACCCGGCAGCGACGGCAGGGGCCCGGGAATCGGATCCGGAAGCGACGGCAGCACCGGCGCAGGACCGCCACCGATACCGGGGTCGGGAAGAGACGGCAACGGCCCGGGAATCGG
>NZ_JBLVOH010000231.1:8510-11689 GCF_053543675.1 Microbacterium umsixpiens | reverse complement strand
CACCACATCCGTCGCCGTCGCGCAAGGGAGCAGACACCGTGGCCGTCCCCTGCTGAACTCGCGATGCAATGACGTGATCTCAGCGAAAGGACACCGACATGACCGACACCACTCCCTCCCCGTCGAACCCCGACGAGCCATCCCCGCTCTTCCCCGAGGAGCCGCTCGCCCCGAACCCGGAAGAGCCACTGGCACCGAACCCCGAGGAGCCGCTGGCGCCGAATCCTCAGGAGCCTCTGGCCCCCAACCCCGAAGAACCTCTCGCGCCGAACCCGTCGGAGCCCGGCATTCCGCCCTCGACTCCGCAAGCGTGACGCGCGGCCCGTCGGTCGGCGGGGGCGAACTGCGGGCTGATCCCCAGACACGCGGTTTCAGCGGTCAGTAGACTGATTCCACCGCGCGGGAGTGGTGGAATTGGCAGACACGCAGGATTTAGGTTCCTGTGCCCCAGGGCGTGTGGGTTCAAGTCCCACCTTCCGCACGAGAGACGACGGCAGCCATCTCAGGCCGCCACGACATCGCTCTGTTCTACCGCCGACCAATCACGACCGACGGGACTCCCCCAGTGCTCGAAACCATGCTGCACGCGCCGACCGCTCTCATCCCCTGGCTCGACCCCGCCACGATCATCGGGACCGCCGGTCCGTGGGCACTGCTCGTCGTGTGCTTCATCGTCTTCGCGGAGACGGGTCTGCTCGTCGGATTCCTGCTCCCCGGCGACACCCTCCTCGTGATCGCAGGACTTCTCTCGCACCCGATCGCGGGCTCGGAGCACGGCGTCTTCGGCATCAGCGTCTGGTGGGTCGCCCTCCTCATCGGCCTCGCCGCGTTCGTCGGCGGAGAGGTCGGATACGTCATCGGCCACAAGGGCGGACCCGCGGTGTTCGAGCGCAAGGAGTCGGGCCTCTTCAGTAAGAAGAACGTCGAACGCACGAACGCCTTCTTCGAGCGCTTCGGCGGCATCACCGTGATCCTCGCGCGCTTCGTACCGATCGTGCGGACCTTCGCTCCCGTCGCCGCCGGCGTCGGCCACATGCCGTGGCGCAAGTACACGCTCTACAACCTGATCGGTGCGGTCCTGTGGGGATTCGGGCTCACGATGTTCGGCTACCTCATCGGGTTCATCCCGCCGGTCGCCGAGTTCGTCGAGAGCTACATCGACCTCATCCTCCTCGCCGCGGTCGGCGGCACCGCGCTCGTGACCCTCTGGCACTATCTCTCCGAGCGCCACAAGGCGAAGAAGGCTGCAGCGGCCGGTGAAGACGTCGTGACGGATGCCGAGGAGGCGCAGGAGCTCGTCCTGGACGCCGACGTGTTCGACCGCGCGCCCGACCTGGACGGCGACGGCAAGCACTGAGTTCCCGGCGCCGCCACCGCGGCGCCGACCTCTCAGCCCGCGTTCTTGGCGCGTTCCTCCTTGGTGCGCGCGACGCTGGCGCGGAGCGCCTCCATCAAGTCGATGACCTCGCCGCCCTCGGCCGCCTTCTCGGCTTCGCCGAAGGTCTCTGCCACGTCGAACGTGTCGCCTGCCTCGATCTTCGCGTCGATGAGGGTGCGCAGCTCCTTCTGGTACTCGTCCACGAACTCCTCGGGATCGAAATCGGCCGAGTAGCTGTCGACGAGCGATGCCGAGAGCTCGAGCTCCTTCTTCGAGATCCGCACGTCCTCGTCCAGCGCGGGGAACTCGGCTTCGCGCACCTCGTCGGCCCATAGGAGCGTCTGCAGCACGAGCACCTTGCCCCGCACGCGGAGCGCCGCCAGCCTCGTCTTCTGCCGTAGCGTGAACCGCACGATCGCGGTGCGATCGGTCTGCTCCAGGGTCTTCCGCAGCAGCACGTACGCCTTGGGAGACTTCGAGTCGGGCTCGAGGTAGTACGGCTTGTCGAGCGTGAGCAGATCGACCTGGTCGGACGGGACGAACTCGACCACGTCGATCTCCCGGCTCTTCTCCGCAGGGAGGGCTGCGAGGTCGTCCTTGGTGAGCACGACGGTCTGCCCCTCCTCGACGTAGGCGCGGTCGATGTCGGCGTAGGCCACCGTCTCACCGCACACCTCGCAGGTGCGCTGGTAGCGGATGCGCCCGCCGTCCTTCTCGTGCACCTGATGCAGCGGCACGTCGTGGTCCTCGGTCGCGGAGTACACCTTGACCGGCACGTTCACGAGGCCGAACGTCAGCGCGCCCTTCCAGATCGTTCTCATGTGACCAGTGAACACCAGCCGACACCGTCGCGGCCAGACCCTTGACTACGCTGGCTGCATGGTCGGACAGGGGCAGGTCGTGCAGGTCGGCGGCCGTCGTCTGCGCGTGACGAACCTCGACAAGGTCGTGTACCCCGAGACCGGCACCACCAAGGGTGAGGTCATCGCCTATTACAGCACCATCGCCCCCCTCCTCCTTCCTCTCCTGGACGGTCGTCCGGTGACCCGCAAGCGCTGGGTGGAGGGAGTCGGAACCGCGGATGCTCCGGCCGATGCGTTCTTCACGAAGCAGCTCGAACCCGGGGCGCCCGAGTGGATTCCGCGGCAGGCGATCCAGCATTCCGACGGCCCGAAGGAGTATCCGCTGGTCGAGGACGTGCCCACCCTGGTGTGGCTCGCCCAGGTCGCGGCGATCGAACTGCACGTGCCGCAATGGCGCTTCGCCCCGGACGGGCTGCCCGGTCGCCCCGATCGTCTCGTCCTCGATCTCGATCCCGGGCCCGGGGTGGGTCTTGCGCAGTGCGCCGAGGTCGCCCGGTTCGCCCGCGTCATCCTGACCGACATGGGACTCGATCCGTTCCCTGTGACGAGTGGGAGCAAGGGCATCCACCTGTACGCGGCTCTGCCGGGCGAGCAGACCAGCGACGAGATCTCCGCCGTCGTGAAGGAACTCGCGCGCCTGATCGAGAACGATCACCCCGACCTCGCCACCAGCGTCATGTCGAAGGCGGTGCGCGGGGGGAAGGTCTTCCTCGACTGGAGCCAGAACAACGGCAAGAAGACGACCATCTCGCCCTACTCCCTTCGTGGTCGCGCACGCCCCTGGGTCGCCGCCCCTCGCACCTGGGAGGAGCTCGACGACCCCACCCTGGCGCAGCTCGACTTCGAACAGGTTCTGAACAGGTCGGCTTCGGGTATGGATCCTCTCGCGAGCCTTCGACCCCACGCCGTCGAGTCGACGCCGCCGCCGCCGCCCGCGG
>NZ_JBLVOH010000231.1:322-8490 GCF_053543675.1 Microbacterium umsixpiens | reverse complement strand
GACGACATCGCCGCGTCGATCTTCGCGCCATCCGCGTAGCGGACCGATCCCGGCGACCGACAGCACCCCCGCCACGCTCGCACCGATGCTCGCGGAGAACGGCACGCCCGGAGTCGCGCGCGCGCTGAGCGACCCCTCTTGGGTCGAGGTGAAGTGGGACGGCATCCGCGCGATGGGCACGTGGGCGGACGGGCGGATGCTGCTGCACGCACGTCGGGGCACCGATATCACCGCCCGCTACCCCGAACTGACAGCGGATGGTGCGCCGTTCCTCCCGGTCACGGACGCCGTCGTGGACGGGGAGATCGTGGCGTTCGACGGCCACGGGCGACCGAGCTTCTCGCTGCTGCAGAACCGCATGCATCTCACGCGACCGCGCGAGATCGAGCGCGAGGTCATCCGCACGCCGATCGTCTACATGCTGTTCGATCTGCTGCGGCTCGACGGTCATGACCTCACCGGCATGCCGCTGCGGGAACGGCGCACACTGCTCGAGGACGTGATCGCCGACCTCGATGCTCCCGTGCAGCTCCCGCCGGTCTTCGACGACGTCGACGCTGCCCTGGCCGCGAGCCGGGAGTTCGGACTCGAAGGGGTCGTGGTCAAGGATCCGCAGTCCCGCTATCGCCCGGGGCAACGAAGCCCGTCCTGGCTGAAACTCAAGCACACGCGCATGCAGGAGGCCGTGATCGTCGGCATCCGCCCGGGGAAGGGGGATCGGGAGAGCACCCTCGGCTCGCTGCTGCTCGCGGTGCCGGAGCCTGCTGACGGTGTCGACGGACCGCCACGGCTCCGTTACGTCGGACGCGTGGGCTCCGGGTTCACGGACCGTATCCTGCGCGACCTCCTCACGCGACTGGAGCCGCTGCGCGTGAAGACCGCTCCCCTCGACGGCGTGCCGGCCCCCGATGCGTCCGATGCGCTCTGGGTGCGCCCCGACCTCGTCGGCGAAGTGGAGTTCGCGAACTGGACTCCGGACGGCGTCCTTCGCCACGCCCGGTGGCGGGGGCTGCGCCCGGACAAGGAGCCGGACGACATCGTCGTCGAGCCCTGAAACACCCGCTCGTCGGCTCGCCTCAGGCGTGATGCGGTTCGCAGTCCGACTGTTCCGCCGGCTCGATCTGGAAGGTCGAGTGCTCGACGTCGAAGTGATCGGCGAGACACGCCTGCATGTCGGAGAGCAGTTGCGTCGATCGTCCGTCGGCGATCAACTGCGGATCGACGCTCACGTGGGCCGTGAACACGGGCGCCCCTCGGGTCAGCTGCCAGACATGCACATCGTGCACTCCGACCACACCCGCGTATCCGAGCAGGTGCGTCCGGATGTCGCTGACGGCCGTCCCCTTCGGCGCGGATTCGGCGAGGACCGAGAAGACCTCGCGTAGGAGTGTGATCGCCCGCGGGATGATCATGGCGGCGATGAAGAGGGACGCGATGGCATCCGCCGGCATCCATCCGGTGAGGAGGATGACGATCGCCGCGACGATGACGGCCGCAGATCCGATCAGGTCGCCCATCACCTCGAGATACGCCCCACGCACGTTGATGCTCGTCCGCTGCGCGCGGCTCAGCAGCCACATCGAGATGGCGTTAGCGAACAGGCCCACCACGGCGACGACCAGCATGAGCCCGCCGGCGACCTCGACGTCTCCCGGGTTCACGAGCCGACCGATGCCCTCCACCGCCACCCAGGTCGCCAGAGCGATCAGGATCACCGCGTTGATCAGCGCGCCGAACACCTCGGCGCGCTGATAGCCGAAGGTGCGCCGGTCATCGGCCGGGCGTGCGGCCACCGTCGCCGCGATCAGCGCGATGACGAGGGCGGACGCATCCGTGAACATGTGGGCGGCGTCCGCGAGGAGCGCGAGCGATCCGGTCAGGATCGCACCGACGACCTGCACGACCATCACGGTCGCGGTGAGCGACAACGAGATCGCCAACAGGCGTCGACTGCTGGCCGAACGGATGCCGCCGGCGGCGGGTGCGTGATCGTGCATGCCCCCCAGGCTAGACCGGGAAACCGGGCCGGAAGCCCGGTTCCGACTAGTCGGGAAGGGTAACGATTCTCACCGTCATCTGCGGTTCGCTGAAGGACCGTGCGACGTCAGAGCGCGCCGAGCAGCGGCAGCAGTTCGGCGAAAGCGCGGGCCCGATGCGACTGCGACTGCTTCTCGTCCGCGGAGAAGCCGCCCACGGTCCGCTCCTGCCCTTCCGGCTGACCATCGGGGATGAAGATCGGGTCGTATCCGAAGCCGCCGTCGCCCGACGACGCGTGCGCGAGGCGCCCAGGCCAGCGCCCCTCCACGACATGCTCGCGTCCATCCGGCAGAACCAGAGCGATCGTCGAGGTGAAGTGCGCGGCCCGGTGCGGGTCAGCGATATCGCGCAGCTGGTCGAGCAGCAGCTCGAGGTTGGCCGAAGCATCCTTCTTCTGTCCTGCCCAGTAGGCGGAGAAGACTCCGGGAGAGCCGCCGAGCACGTCGACGCAGATCCCGGAGTCGTCAGCCAGGGCAGCGAGTCCGGTGTGCGCGGACGCCGCCCGCGCCTTGATCAGCGCGTTCTCGGCGAAGGTGACTCCGTCTTCGACCGGTTCGGGTCCGTCGTAGCCGACGACCTCGAGGTCAGGACGCGCCTGCGCCACGATCTGCTGGAACTCCGCGACCTTGTGGGCGTTGTGGGTCGCGAGGACGACCTGCATCGTCACTCCCCCGCCAGCGCGGCGAGCTGCTTGCCCTTCAGGTCCTCGCAGCCGGCCACGCCGAGCTCGAGCAGCGCATCGAGTTCGCGCTTGTCGAACGGCGCTCCCTCCGCAGTGCCCTGCACCTCGACGAAGAGCCCGCGCCCGGTGACCACGACGTTCATGTCGGTCTCGGCCCGGACATCCTCGGTGTATGCCAGATCGAGCATGGGCTCGCCGTCGATGATCCCCACCGACACGGCGGCCACGGAGTCGAGCAGCGGCGTGGAGTTCTTGCCGATGAACTTCTTCTCCCGACCCCACTCGATCGCGTCGGCCAGCGCTACGTACGCGCCCGTGATGGCTGCGGTGCGCGTGCCACCGTCTGCCTGCAGCACATCGCAGTCGATCACGATCGTGTTCTCACCGAGTGCCTTGGTGTCGACGACGGCGCGCAGCGCGCGGCCGATGAGGCGGGAGATCTCGTGTGTGCGACCGCCGATACGCCCCTTGACGCTCTCGCGGTCGTTGCGGCTGTTCGTCGCACGCGGGAGCATCGAGTACTCGGCCGTCACCCATCCCTTGCCCTTCCCGGTCAGCCAGCGCGGGACGCCGTTGGTGAAGGAGGCGGTGCACAGCACCTTCGTGCCGCCGAAGCTGATCAGGGCGGACCCCTCGGCGTGCGCGCTCCAGTTGCGCTCGATGGTGATCTCTCGCAGCTGGTCGGTGGAACGGCCGTCGACGCGGACGATTTCGGTCATGTGCTTCTCTCGGTCGGGGTGGACGAATCGAGTCAGGACGATTCGAGGAGGCCTTACTCGAAGGCGATGTGGGGAAGGGGGATCACGCCGGTCTGCACGAGCTGCACGTCGCGGACCTCACGACCCATGAGCCGGTTGGCCAATGCCGTGAATTCATCGGCGGAGGCTCCGGTGGCCTCGTAGACGTAGGTCGCCGTCGCGTCGGGCGACGCCAGGAGGTCGCCTCTGACCAGCTGGCGGTACACGTCGCCTGCGGTCTCGTCGTCGCTGGAGACGAGGGTGACGCCCTCGCCCATGACATAGCTGATGGCACCGCGGAGGAACGGATAGTGCGTGCACCCGAGCACGAGCGTGTCCACGTCCGCGTTCCGCAACGGAGCGAGGTACTCCTCGGCGACCGCGAGGACCTCGGGAGTCCCCGTGATCCCCGCTTCGACGAACTCGACGAACCGCGGACAGGCCGCCGTGAAGACCCGCAGTCTCTCGTTCACCTCGAGCATGTCCTGGTAGGCCCGGGATCCGATGGTGCCCACCGTGCCGATGACGCCGACCCGTCCGTTGCGCGTCGTGGAGACGGCTCGGCGCACGGCGGGGCCGATGACCTCGACGACGGGGGTGTCGTATCGCTCCCGCGCGTCACGGAGCATCGCGGCCGACGCCGTGTTGCACGCGATCACGAGCATCTTCACGCCCTGGTCGACGAGTGTGTCGAGCACCTCGAGCGAGTAGCGGCGGACGTCGGCGATCGGCTTGGGACCGTACGGGGAGTGCGCGGTGTCGCCGATGTAGACGAACGACTCTCGGGGCAGCTGGGCGCGGATGGCCCGCGCCACCGTGAGCCCGCCGACACCGGAGTCGAAGATCCCGATCGGCGCGTCGTTCATGACTCCCCAGCCTACCCGCGCGCGGCCCGACGCGCGCATCAGCACGCTCAGTATGCTGAGCGCATGACCACGTCGACGGCGCTGCTCACCGACCGCTACGAGCTGACGATGCTCGCCGCTTCCCTCCGGGACGGGACGGCCTTCCGCCCCAGCGTCTTCGAACTGTTCTCCCGCCGTTTGTCCGGCGGTCGCCGGTTCGGCGTGGTGGCCGGCACCGGTCGCCTTCTCGGGCTGCTGCGCGAGTTCCGCTTCGGTGAGGAGGAGCTGCGCTTCCTGCGTGACGCGCAGGTCGTGGACGCCGAGTCGCTGAAGTACCTCGAGGACTACCGGTTCACCGGATCGATCCGCGGTTACCGCGAGGGTGAACTGTACTTCCCCGGCTCCCCCATCCTCACCGTCGAGGGGACGTTCGCCGACGCGGTGGTCCTGGAGACGCTGGCGCTCAGCGTGCTCAACCACGACTCAGCAGTCGCAACCGCCGCCGCGCGGATGAGCATCGCGGCGGGCGAGCGTCCGCTGGCGGAGATGGGTTCGCGACGTGCGGCCGAACGCTCAGCCGTGGCCGCAGCCCGCGCCGCCTACATCGCGGGGTTCGGCGCGACGAGCAACCTCGAAGCCGGGCGGAGCTGGGGCATTCCCACGATGGGCACGGCCGCCCACTCGTGGACGCTGCTGCACGACACCGAGGAGGAGGCGTTCCGCGCCCAGGTGGAGAGCATGGGCGCCGACACCACGCTGCTCGTCGACACGTACGACATCCGCACCGGCGTCGAGACGGCGATCCGCGTCGCCGGCCCCCGTCTCGGCGGTGTGCGCATCGATTCCGGCGACCTTCCGACCGTCGCCGCCGATGTGCGCGCGCAGCTGGACGAGCTCGGTGCCGCCCACACACGCATCACCGTGACCAGCGACCTCGACGAGTACGCCATCGCGGCTCTCGCCGCATCACCGGTCGATGCCTACGGTGTCGGCACATCCGTGGTCACCGGCTCCGGATACCCCACGGCGAGCATGGTCTACAAGCTCGTCGCACGGCAGGATGCCGACGGCTCGTGGATCGGCGTCGCGAAGGCATCTGCCGACAAGGCGTCTTACGGCGGCCGCAAGGCCGCGTTCCGGACGCTGGTCGACGGCGTCGCGACCGCAGAGACCGTCGTCGTCTCCGACGGCTTCGAGGAGCTCGACACACCCGGCGAGCACCCAGATGGCCGTCCGCTTCAGGTGACCTTCGTCGAGGCGGGAGACATCGACACCGCCCACGAGGGGGCTGCGGGGACAGCGGCCGCGCGAGCGCACCACCTGCGCGTGCGCGAGGAACTGCCGGTGCGCGCTCTCGCGCTCAGCAAGTCCGACCCGGCGATTCCCACCGTGTACGTCGAAGCCGACTGACGTCAGCCGATCATCGACTCGTAAATCTCCTTGCACGTGGGGCAGATCGGGAACTTCTCCGGGTCGCGACCCGGCGTCCACTTCTTGCCGCACAGTGCCCGCACCGGTTTCCCGGTGATCGCGGACTCGAGGATCTTGTCCTTCTTCACGTAGTGCGAGAAGCGCTCGTGGTCGCCCGGCTCGAGATTCTCCTCGCGGAGGAGCTCTTCCAGTTCGCGATCAAGCGTTGCCACGCCGCCCTGATCGGGGCTGTCCAGCGGAGTACTCATCCCGAGAGTCTAGCGGCGTCGAAGACGCCGCGGGCGGTCTTCACGCGGTCTCGACGAACTCCATCAGCCTCTCGCCGCTGCGCTCGAAGATGCGGCCGCCGATGACCGCTCCGGCTGCCAGCACGGTGAGCCCGACGAGGAGCCCGACCCAGAACGTCGCCGGCGCATAGGCCGACCCCTCGAGGACCGTGGCCGCGAACAGCCAGGCGGTCGGGATGCTGACCACGATCGCTCCGAGGAAAGCGGCCGCCGGGCCGTACGTGCCTCGCGAGCTGGGCCGCTGCGGCTGCTGGAAAGGGCTGTCACCGGGCCGGGAGACCGCGTACGGCGCCACGACCGAGACGATGCTCGAGATGCCGAGCGCCGAGAACAGCAGACTCGCCGCAAGGCCCCCGAGCGGCAGCAGGAGGCTCCAGTCGCCGATGAGGAGGAGCGACAGCGGCGTGGCGATCGCGAGGACGGGAACAGCCACCAGCAGAACCGGAACCAGGCGACCGAGGCGATCGGGAAGCCCGCGCACCCCGCTCGCCACGTGGGTCCACAGAGCCGTCGAGTCGTAGGCGACGTCGTTGTGCGGCAGCCAGCCGAAGAAGAGCGCCATCACCGGGACGGGCACCAGGGCGGCGACCTCGACGGGCACGCCCGCGACGATGAGAGGAAGCACCGTCAGCACCCCGGCGACCGGCACGACGATGATGTTCATGATGTACCGGCGATCCCGGAGCCAGTACACGAGACTGCGGGCGGCGATCGCGCCGAACGCGTTGGACGGCAGGAGACCGAACCAACCGAGCCCGGTGCGCTCTCGCGAGGTGACGGGGCGCTCGGTCGTCGTGAGCAGGCGACGCACGAGCCACGACCAGGCGACCCACAGGAGGCCGACAGTGAGGATCGCCACGATGCCGCTCACCCACGCCGATGCCGTCCCTCCTGCAGCGGACGAGAAGAGGAAGGCAGGCGCCGCGGCGAACGGACTGAACCCGAGCACCGTCGACAGCGTCGCCAGAGAGTCGGGGACGAGACCGTCCCAGCGCAGGGACCCGAGGAACACCGCGACGGGGAACGCGATCACCAGCAGCGCGAGCGCGAACAGCGCGGTGAGCTCGCGCGAGCGACGCTCGGGGAGCAGCAGGGCGTTGACCGCCATACCGATCCGGGAGACGAGCACGGTCGTCACGACGCCGAGGAGCGTCATCAGGATGGCGAGCGGCCACGGCGTTCCCGCCTGGACCGCGACGATGCAGACGCTGATGTAGACGGCGAGCAGCGCCAGGCTGGGCACACTGACGAAGGCCGCCAGCGTGAGCACCCAGGGCATCTGGCGTTCGTCCACGCCGAAGACCGCGAACCGACGGGGATCCAGCTGGTCGACCGCGCCGACGAGGATCGGGCCCACGAGGAAGCCAACGAGCAGGGCGGCCCCGCCGAGCACCGTGACCGCGCGGGCGACGGGAACAGGAGCATCGGCAAGGCTGAAGATCGCGAGGCAGACGATGACCGTGACGGCGACGACCGCTGCGAGCATCACGAGCATCCGAACCCGACGATCGCTGCGCAGCGCCCCGAAGAGGAGCGCGACTCTCAGTCGGAGAACGTGTGCAGCCACTCGAGCCCCTCCACCTCTCCGCTGGATCCGGCGAGCTCCACGAAGCGCGCTTCGAGGGTCTGACCTGCGCGCACCTCGTCGATCGTTCCTTCTGCGAGCACCTCACCGTTGACGATGATGGCCACACGCGAGCAGACGCGCTCGACCAGATCCATACCGTGGCTGGAGAGGATGACGGTGCCGCCGTGTGAGACGTAGGCGCGCAGGATGTCGAGGATGACCGCGGACGAGACCGGATCGACCGATTCGAACGGCTCGTCGAGCACGAGGACGCGCGGCGAATGGATCATGGCCCCCGCGAGCATGATCTTCTTCGTCATGCCCGCCGAATAGTCCGAGACCACTCGGCTGAGCGCGTCGCCGAGATCGAAGGCACGAGCGAGGTCAGCCGCACGCTTCTCGATGACATCGGCCGTGAGCCCGCGCAGAAGACCGTAGTAGTAGAGGAGCTGGCGGCCGGTGAGCCGGTCGAACGTGCGCAGCCGGTCGGGCAGCACGCCCATCATTCGCTTCGCCGCCTGCGGCTGCACCGCCTGATCGATTCCGCAGATCACGACGCTGCCCTCATCGGCGCGCAGCAGA
>NZ_JBLVOH010000231.1:0-302 GCF_053543675.1 Microbacterium umsixpiens | reverse complement strand
CCGGCGACGATGGAGAGCGTGGTGGTCTTACCGGCGCCATTGGGGCCGACGACGCCGTAGAACGACCCGGCCGGGACTGTCAGGTCGATCCCGGCGACGGCACGGTTGTCGCCGAACTGCTTCACGAGACCGCGGATGCTGATCGCCTCGCCGTCGGACGTGCTGTCGGCTGCGCCGACCGCATCGGAGGCCGCGTCGTCGGAGTCGACCACGGCTTCGACGACCTCGACCGACGTCGCTTCGCGCTCCGACTCGACCTCGACCTCGGTCGGTACAGCGACGTCGTCTGCCGCCGTCACCGC
>NZ_JBLVOH010000230.1:326-4668 GCF_053543675.1 Microbacterium umsixpiens | reverse complement strand
TTCGAGGACCTGGGCACCACCTCTTCGAGAGGGGCGGAACCCGGTTCCGCAGATCAGCGGACGACGACCGCCAGGACGTCGCGAGCGGACAGGACGAGGTACTCGTCTGCGCCGAACTTGACCTCGGTGCCGCCGTACTTGCTGTACAGGACACGGTCGCCGACAGCGACGTCGATCGGAACGCGGTTGCCGTTGTCGTCGATGCGGCCGGGGCCGACGGCCACGACCTCGCCCTCCTGGGGCTTCTCCTTGGCGGTGTCGGGGATGACCAGGCCACTCGCGGTGGTCTGCTCGGCCTCGACCTGCTGGATGACGATGCGGTCTTCGAGCGGCTTGATGGAAACCGACACGGTCTACCTCTTCTTTCTTGACACTGACACGAAAGACTTGTTCGCACTCTCAACCCGAGAGTGCTAATCCAGTCTATGCGCTGGGCTGGCACTCATGCAATGCGAGTGCCAACGCACGCCGTGATTCAGTGATGCGAGCGGGAATTAGGCTGAGGACGTGGAGATGTCCGAGCTGCGTGCCCTGCTGACCCCCGCCGGTCTCGAACTGCTCGACGCGGTCGGGACGATCGGGTCGACCGCCGACGTCGCCCGCGCCGTGTCACGGCTGCGTGCCGCCGGGCACTCCCCCGAGCTGGTCTCGGCGGTGGTCGGCCAGGCGCACCTGCGGTCCAAGGCGTCGGCGAAGTTCGGCCCCTTCGCCGCGCGGATGCTGTTCACCCGAGCCGGGCTCGAGCAGGCGACGCGGCTCGGTGTGGCCGCACGGCACGCCCAGCGGATCCGCAGCGCGGGGTTCACCACCGTGGCCGACCTCGGTTGCGGTATCGGCGGCGACGCCCTCGCGTTCGCCGGAGCCGGACTCGATGTGCTCGCCGTCGATGCCGACGAGGTCACCGCCGCCATCGCGGCCTACAACCTCGCGCCCTTCGGAGAGGGCGCGGTGGTTCGGCACAGCACGGCGGAGGACGCCTTCGAGGGCTCGGAGGCTTCGGACGCGCGCGCGATCTGGATGGATCCCGCCCGGCGCACCTCCGGGCATAGCGAGACCCGCCGCGTCTCTGCAGACGACTACTCCCCCTCGCTGGACTGGGCCTTCGACGTCGCGGCGCGCATGCCGACGGGCATCAAGCTCGGCCCCGCGCACGACCGCGACGCCCTTCCTGCCGACGCCGAGGCGCAGTGGGTGAGCGCCGACGGCAGCGTCGTCGAGCTCGTCGTGTGGAGCGGCGCCCTCGCCCGAGAAGGCGTGCGACGCTCGGCGCTCGTGATCCGCGGCGACCGATCGCACGAGATGACCGCACCGGCCGACGTGGCCGATGAGCCCGTGCGCGAGCTCGGCGCCTTCGTGCACGAGCCGGACGGCGCCGTGATCCGCGCCCGCCTGATCGGCGATGTGGCCCGGAGCCTCGATGCCGGGATGCTCGACGAGCACATCGCCTATCTCACCTCGGATGCCGCGCTGACGAGCCCGTTCGTGCAGTCGTTCCGCGTGCGGGAGACCCTGCCCGCCAACCCCAAGGCGATCAACGCCGCTCTCAAGGCGCACGGCGTCGGTCGCATCGAGATCAAGAAGCGCGGTGTCGACATCGACCCTGCGGCGTTCCGGAAGAAGCTCACGCTGCGCGGTGATCAGGAGGCCACGCTGATCCTCGCGCGCATCGGAGATCAGCGGCGGGCGATCCTCGCCGATCGGGTTCCGGCCGCGAGCTGATCGCGACCCGCCCCGCCGGGGTCAGCCGTCGTCGCCCGGGTCCTGGAGCTCGATCCGCCCGCCCGGCGACAGCTGGATCATCAAGGGGTCATCCACCGCATCGGACACCTCGTCCACGCCATCGGGCGCTGCGGAGTCGACGGAGACAGTCAGGTACGGCGTCTGCTGGTTCGTGAACTGCAGGTCCAACGCCGCGGTCGCGACCCGCGCACCCGAGGGGTCGACGGTCTCGAGTTTCACAGTGAGGCCCTCCGCGAACGCGGTCTCGAAGCCCTTGCAGACGACCGGCCCGGCGGCATCCACGATCAGGCACCGCTCGGTGGCGCCCTGTTCCGACAGCCGATCCCCCAGCCACACCGGCGCGTCCCGGAAGACACCGACGAGCGAGAGACCGAGCTCGAACCCCTCCGTCGTCAGTGATTCCGCCCGGTCGCGCACGTCTTCGGGGAACTGGGCCAGGAGCGAATCGACCCCGCCCCACCGTTGGATCGCGACCAGCGGCTCCCCCGCTGTCGAAAGGAGCATCGTGGCCTGGATGATGTCGGAGCCCGTCTCCCCCGGGAGCGACAATGACGCCGACAGTCCGCGCTCCGACTCCTCCGCGGCGAGACAGTTCGTCTGCGACTGCACGCCGACGTCGAGGACCAGGCAGGCGGCCGATCCCTCGTCTTTCGTCGCGTACCAGACGAGGGCATCACCATCCTGCGCGACCGCGCGGACCGAACCGGGATCGAACGCCTCGGTGACCAGCTCTCCGAGGCGCTGCTGCTGCTCCGCCGTCAGCGGGATGCCGCCGGCTCGCGGCGCGAACAGCCCCCAGCCGATGCCGACGCCGAGCGCGAGCAGGACGGCGGACACGGCGACCAGCGTCGCCACCACCTGCCGGCGCATCGAGCCTCGAGCCGGGGTCGGGGGCGTCGGCTGCGGCGTCGGCGATGCCTGCGCATCCGGAGCACGCTGCGTGAGCGCTGCGGAGGGAACCTCGGCCGCCTCAGAGGCCGTGTTCGCAGCGAATGCTTCGTCGACGGGCCCGATCGCCGGTTCCGTCTGGTCCCGCCTCATGGATCCGCCGCCGTCGGTACCGTGGCCGGCCTCCGACCGCTCCGGGGACGCGGCCGCGGCGTGCGAGCGACGCGAATCCTCGAGCGCGCGCAGCCGCTGCGATTCCGTTGCGGTCAGCAGCCCTCCTCGGCCGTAGGCCTTCCGCTGCAGTGCCCGCAACTCTTCGGCCTCAGTCTCCGACGGCACCCGAGGCATCTCCCTCCCGGGTGATGGTCAGATACCCGGGCCCCCGATTCGACATCATCTCCAGGTGCGTCACGCCGCCCGTCTCCGTGTCGACGACGTTGAGCACGAGGCTCGAGGCCTGCTCCTGCATGGTCTGCGGGTCGGCGCAGGTGACCGGAGCCTCATCGGTCGATCCGTCGTAGATGAGGCACTGGTTCTGCGACTCGGTCTGCGAGGCCGTCCAGATCGGCACGTCGCCGTCGTAGCCGACGACCCAGAGCGAGCCGGCGTCGAAGCCGTTCTCCGCCAACCGGGCCGCCGTCTCCGATTCGGCCTCGTTCGCGTAGGTGATGCCGCTCTCCGTCGGGTCGTAGTCGTAGACGCTCACCGCGACAGCGGGTTCGCCCGATGCGGTGAACAGCATCTGCGCGCTGACCTCGCGCTGCAGGCCCTTGTGACCCTTGACCGAGATCGAGCCGTAGATCCCGGTTTCGGCGATCATCTCCGTACGGTCACAGGACGGAACCGTCGCCTCACTCGTGCCGAGGATCAGGCAGGTGCGCTCCTTCGTGTCCTTCGTCGCCGTCCAGATGACCACGTCCTCCTCGACGCTGAGCGCGCGGATCGAACCGGGATCGTACACGCCGGCCGCGACGAGATCGTTCTGCCATCCCTGCTGGTCGGCGGTCAGCTCCACCGCCGCGGCTCCGGATCGGCCGAACGCGAGCCAGCCGACCCCCACCCCGATCGCGAGCACCGCGACGGCCACCAGGGCGACCGGCCGCCAGCGCGTGCGGAGCAGCGAGAACAGGGAGCGCCAGGACGACGATGCGGGCGAGAGGGCGTCGACCGCGTCGTCTGCCGCGTCTTCCCCCGCGGACACTCGGCCCTCGTCGGCGGGCGCGGCTTCGGAGACGGCGACCGCGGTATCGGGCTCGGCGGCGGCGCTCCGCTCCACTTCACCCGGGTGTGCGGCGGGTGCAGCCTCGGCGACCGGTGCGAGCCTGAGGTCCTCCAGCTCGCGGAGGCGTTCGGCTTCGGCCGATGTCAGCGAGGAATCGCGACCATACGCCCGCGCCTGCAAGGAACGCAGCTCCTCCGACTCCTCCGGCTCGAGCATCCGGTCAGCCGAGCTTCTCGAACTGCATGCCTGCCCAGACCAACCAGCCCAGGCTGTACGCGGTCGCGCAGAGGCCCAGCACGAGCGCCCACAGCGCGATGGAACGGCTCTCGAGCGGACGACGCAGCGACATGATCGCGGCGATCACCGCGACGACCGCGACGGGGATCCCCCAGCCGACGAAGAACGATGCTCCGAGCGCCACGATCGCGGCGAGCAGGGCCCACGGCGCGAGGCGGGTGTCGTCGACCGGGATGGCCCCGGTCGTCGGCGCCC
>NZ_JBLVOH010000230.1:0-306 GCF_053543675.1 Microbacterium umsixpiens | reverse complement strand
CGCGACGGGCGCCGGGAAGCCGCGGCGCCGCCCCGGGATGCTGCTCGACCTCGTCACTGGCGCGTTCGACGCGCGCCGGCGGAGTCCGGGGGATCTTCGCGTCGGACGAGCCGGAGACGTCGCTCATGCGGGCACCGCCTCGGCGATCTGGATCTCGGTCACCGGAAGGGTGGAGTCCGCCCCGAACGCCAGAGTCGAGGGGCGCCGGCCCGAGGAGATCAGCTCGGCGGCCAGCGCGGCGATCATCGCGCCGTTGTCGGTGCACAGCGAGAGGGGCGGGATGCGCACCGTGACTCCCGCCTCATC